>NZ_JBSQAY010000002.1:0-211030 GCF_053851595.1 Mycoplasma sp. 527
AGACTTACGCAAAGCGGATTTCTAAGTGCTTTTGCTCATAAAAATACAATAAAAAAACAAAAAACTTTTGTAAAAAATATATACCTTATAAGCCAAATATTTTGCCTAAAGAGGAGATTGCAAAACCAACCGTAATCTCAAAAAGAAAATTAGTAAATATGGGCGAATGTGTTGAACTTGATGGAACTATTCATTTTTATGTTGATCAAACCTTATGAACAATTGTTGCATGTATCGATGTTTCAACTTCAAAAGTTTTATCACTTTATTTTGATAAAAAAAGCGTAAATCAGCAAAGATTGATTAGTTAAGTCTCACCTTGCTTAAAAATAGTATAGTACTAAAATAAAAATGAATTAAGTTATAAAGAATGATTTGTCTAACCTTGCTTAAAAATAGTATAGTACTAAAATGTGTAGTTAACAATAATTCTCTTTTTAATAGTCTAACCTTGCTTAAAAATAGTATAGTACTAAAATAAATACAATTTTCAAAAACTTGCATAGTTAGTCTAACCTTGCTTAAAAATAGTATAGTACTAAAATCAATTGCTCTAAATTTATTTTTATTTGTAGGTCTAACCTTGCTTAAAAATAGTATAGTACTAAAATAAATTATCTTTTGTATTATAAGTAAATTTAGTCTAACCTTGCTTAAAAATAGTATAGTACTAAAATTAGAAAACGGAAAAATGAATAATTACAAAAGTCTAACCTTGCTTAAAAATAGTATAGTACTAAAATACATAATAATTATATCATACTTTTTAAAAAGTCTAACCTTGCTTAAAAATAGTATAGTACTAAAATTACGTACCTTACGTATAAAGATTATTATTAGTCTAACCTTGCTTAAAAATAGTATAGTACTAAAATTTAAGATATATGAATTTTCTTTTTTTTGTTGTCTAACCTTGCTTAAAAATAGTATAGTACTAAAATCAAATGCAAAGAGTTCAAAAAACTCACCATGTCTAACCTTGCTTAAAAATAGTATAGTACTAAAATCCCCTTGCATTAATAGATATATTAATGCACGTCTAACCTTGCTTAAAAATAGTATAGTACTAAAATTTTCTTCTAATCTTTTTAAAAAAGAATTAAGTCTAACCTTGCTTAAAAATAGTATAGTACTAAAATTTGTTTCTTATTAGTGTTTAATCTTCTATTGTCTAACCTTGCTTAAAAATAGTATAGTACTAAAATTTTCATCTCTTAAGCTCATAATCTAAACAAGTCTAACCTTGCTTAAAAATAGTATAGTACTAAAATGTCATTTTTGTATAAAAACGTTTAAATTCACATTAATTAGCATGAAAAATGAGCCACCAATATTTTGAACTTGTTTAAGTATACATTTTGCATAATTTCTAATAAAAAAACTCTACCATGAATAGAATAATTTATAAAAATTTATGACTCTTCTTATTTTTTCTAAATCTTCATTAATTGATCACATTAAATCTATTTCTCTTTGCGAAATAAGGCCAGTTTTAACAAAAGATTCTAAAATTTCTGTTTTTTTAGATAGCATCTGATTGCGCAATATCTAGCTTTTTGGTGTTTTACATTTTTTAAGCCGCCGATATTTCAAGAGGAAGCTTTTTACTATATGTTATATTCTCATACATTTGAATGTCATTTTCATTTAATTCAAAAGCTTTATATGTTTTATTGTCTATATAAAAATAGTATTGTCGATCTGCACCAATCAAAAAAGTTGCATCATTTTTTGGTGTAACTTTTTTGATTTTTTCATTTTTGTTGCGATTTAACATATCTCTTATTTTTCAAATCGTTCCTTTATATATACTCATACAGTTCCAAATTATATATAAAAAACTAGCTGTTGCTAGTTTTTGCGCACTTTTTCTTTTTCCTTCGTTTTGCCAGCCGACCGCGGGAGTTGCGCCTCTCTGCTCACAATATATCAATATTATATATCTTTTTTATGCATATATTAAAAATTTTTAGCGAATTGTTTTTAATTTATGAGAATTTTATATATTTTTTGCCTCATTTAAAACATTATTATTTTATGAATAACTATATATTAGAAATACTAAAAGAAAAAATAGAAAAAGAAGACGAAGCGTTTAGAAATTCTGATGAACGTAAGCAAAAAGGGGTATTAATACATTCATATATAACTAGAAAAATTAAACTAGAATTCGGGATTTTATGCATAAAAATTACCAAATATAAATACTATGATGATAATAAAGTTTTATTACATACTTATATATTTAATAAGAACGTATTTTTGAATGATAATTTCAAAAGAAGAGTTGATATTTCTTTATTGGAAAAAGGCAAAAAATGGTATTTAGATGGAGCGAATTTACGTGTTATTTCTATGAGATACAATATCTCAAAACCTTGATTTGTCATTATGTGAAGGCAGCAATTTAATATTAGTAAAAGAATTGAACAAAATAGATTAATTAAGAGTTTGGATAATTCTTCTAATAATACAATCTATATTAGTGTAGATGATACATATTTTAATACTAAACAAAATAAAAATAAAGTAAGTAAATTTAGAACAAGAATCATATTTTTTTTATGCTTGATAAAAACAAAAATATAATAAATAAGAATCATTTTTTTATCTTTTCAAGAACCCAAAAACAGATAAGTCTTGCATATTTAATTGAGCAAATAAATATAGTTATTAAAAAATATTATGATAAAAATTGCAGGCTAATTGTGCTTGGTGATGGGCAAAATGAATTTCAAATTTAGCAAAGAAAATAAAGGCTAAATACATATTATGTAGATTTCATCTATTTCAAAAAATTAATGCAATTTTTAATAATTCTGCTGAATTAAAGTATGGTTTAGAACAATTAAAGTCTAAAGAAAATCTAGATTTAAAACTTATTTTTAATAATTTTATGCACAATAAAAAATATGATGAACTTATTAATTTTATTTATAGCAATAAGAGGATAATCAAAAAATATTTAGGTTTAAATCGTTCCAACTTGTTATTTTCTTTGCGCAAATATATAAATAATAATTTTTATGGTCTAACAGAAATTAATGATAAAAATATTGGCTTTATTAATAATAACGCAAAAGCTTTTATATCGCATTTAATAAAAAAGCCAATTAACCAATTAAAAATGTATGAACAATATATAGTTTTGACGTGTGTTTATTAAAAATTTTGAATAATTTAAATAACTTTAAAATTGGTTGGTTATGGTAGTGTAGTAAATTTTGTGTAAATTTATCTGCAGTACCTTTAAAATATTTTAAATTATTCTATTTTTTGTTTTTATTGATTTCGAGCAAAAAGAAGAAATTGTAGTTATTAGCCTTTTTTCCCCTAATTTTTCTCCATTTTTTATTACATTTCTTTTTGAAATGTATTTAACTTCAATAGTTTGAGAACTATAAACTGCGCCACATAAATAATAGACTTGATTATCGATTGCGTTTTTAAACAACGTATTTTTATATCAGACATCAATTATTTTATTTTCCTCTGGAATGTCTAATGTTTTTTTAATTCTATTTAATTCTTTTTGATTGTAAATTTCTTCTAAAGAAAAATCAGATTTTTTATTGTTATCAAATGTATAGATTTTTGCATTTACCGGGATATAAGCATATTTATCTTTTCTTGTTTTATAAATCAATAGCGCAACCCAATTAAATGATTCTTTAAATGACTTGATATCATTTTTATTTAAAGCTACATTGTTAATATCTTTTTTATCACTAACTATTTTTAATTTTTTAACCATTTTGACTTTATTATTTTCAACAAGTAATAAAATTTGGTTATTTTTACAGAAATCTTTATACTCTTCTGAAATTAATTCACTATATGTTTTTTGTAAATCATTCATATAGACTTCAAAAGGACTTTTTTCACCTTTATATTCTAGATAAATATTTTTAAGTTTATTAAACTCTTGAGGGTGACTTCTGAACATTAATACATTATCGTGTTTATCTTCTTTTTCGAAGTAATCTTTCATATCATAGACACTTTTACGTTCAACTTTATAAATTATATTTTCATCATCTGGATCTTTGATAGAAGAGTATAAAGTTGCATTAAATAGTTCGATATTATGATCTTTCGTTAATTTTCTTGTAAATCTTACTTTAGATTTAATTTCTTGTTGTCTATTTTCGCCTATCGATTTTTTTACTTTATCTGTTATATCCTCGGTATTGACAGTTAAATCAGAACGCTTACAAATAAATTCACCAGTTTCTTTATCAATAATGTTGTTGTCTTTGTCAATGTAGTAGTTTTCCAAAATTGCTCATTTATTATGGTTCATTTTCATATTGTTTGCTGCAATTGCCAATATTGAAGCATCGATAGCATGGTGATCAAATTCATCACGGTTCTTTTTATCCAACTTCGCTAATTTTCTAATTATGCTTGTAAATTTACCTCTAATAGGTTTTATTGTGAATTGATTGTCATGATTTTTAGCATAGTTTGCTAAAATACTTAAAAATTCTTTACATGCATAACGCGTGTCGTTTAAATTTCTAGAAGCAAATTCTATTTCATCGCTTTGAGAAAGTGTGTCATGCAATAAATTGTTGCACTTTGCAATTAATTCATCGTATGTTTTAAATCAAGGTAAATCTTTGATCTTATCTTTTTTAGAAGTATATTTATCGGCTTTTGATCTTCAATGTACATATAACCATTTTTTTAGCTCTTCAAATTTTTCGGTTGATAAAAAGTCTTTAGGGACCTTATTTTTCTTTTGCCTATTTGACTCTTTTAGTACCAAAACCTTGTTTCTGATTGAATCGTCAAAACTTTTGCTTTGAGGAAGAATATGATCAATATCTGTATATCCTGGATCTTTATAAACTTTTCTTAAATCAATATCTTGAAGAGAATATAAATCAATTCCGTCCTGTTGTAATCATAGCAATAACTTTAATTTTGTATGATCTGAGCAATTTGAAATACTGAATGAATTATCCATAGTTCTTTCTTTTACTGCCACTTCAATTAGATCATTAACTTTTTTATTGTGTTTATTTTGAGCACTGATTTTTTTAGCTTCTTCTTCACCGTTTTTATCCCTTGGCATTTCTAGGCCAACTTTTGTGATTAAATATTTTTTTCCAAATTCTTTGATAATTTGGTTAAATACCTTAACGCTTTCTCTAATTGAACTTTTAACTGCTGGAGAAACAATTAAATCGTCTAAAAAATTGGCTTGTAAATATTTGCCAGTTTGTTCTTTTGAAATTAGTTTAATTTCATTTTCTTTATTATATTCACTAACTGCTTTATATAAATCACTCTCTTTATTTCATTTTAATGACTCTAGATTGGTAATTTCGTCAAACAATGCCTGCAACGTATGTTCAAAAACACGGTATGAAAGTGAATGTGTTTTATTACCTTTTAATTTAGAACTTTGAGCAATATCTTTTATAGTGTTCTGAATATCACTGTCATTTAATAAATATTTATTGAATACTTTAATACATTCTTTATCGTTTAACTTGTTAATACGGTCATCAATGCTTCTATTATAAAATATTGGTTGATATAACTTATCTAAGTCTCTTATTACATTGAATAAATTTTCACTGTTAAACATTGAAGCAATACAATTATTTTTTACAAAGATATTTAAAATTTCATTTGTTATATTTAGATTTCTATAATCGATATCTTCATTGCTAAAACTATTTGTAGTTAAATCATTATTAATTTTTTTCATTTCTTTAATAATTGATTTTTTATCTATGTTTTTAACTTTTTTATCGTTTTTAAATGAATTAAATCAATTTAAAATTAGATCTTTTTTAACTTGATTGTCTAGATTTATTTTATTCTGTGAATTTTCGTCAATATAAAAAGTTGTATTGTTTAAATTGTGTAATAAATTAAACATTTCTGCACTTGGCGTATTAATAGGCGCTCTATTGTCTTTTTTAAACACGCTACATTTTCCAGTGGTTTTTTCTCATATTACAGTATATTTTTGAATAACTTCACCATTTTCATCTCTTTGAAAAATTCCGTATTCACTCGGACTTTTTATATTGCCAGGCCCTTGTTCAAATGAACGTATATATTTAAATAAATTTAGATAATTATCACTAAATTCTTTAAATAATTTTTGATCATATTTTTTAGACTGAACTTCGAAAAGTTTTTCAAGTTCGGCAACTCATCTTTTATTAGTAAATAAATTACCTGTATTTGCTTCAATGTTTTTGACAAATCCGAATCTATCAAAGTATTTTTTTTCAATTTCGCTTGGATATTTTGAATCGTCTTTAAATTCGGCAAATGAACTGTTATTCTTATCGCCGCCTTTATTATCTTTGGTTTCTTCTTCTATTTCATAAAATACACCACGATTTTTTAAATAATCGTGTAGTATTCATATTAATTCTTCTGATAAAATTTCTTTTGATAATGCTTTGTATTTTAAATCTATAATATGTGGGTGTTTTTGTGAAGATTTTAAATAAATATTTAAAACATCTTCGACAGATTTTAAATCTAAATTAAACATTTTGCTATATTTAATAACTAATTTTGCATAAGCATTTTTCTTTAAAGCTTTTCTTCTTATACTTCTTCTAAGAGATCTATGAGCTCTTCTATCTTCAGCTAAATTAGGTTCATCAAACAATCTAGAACCTAGCGCAATAACTTCGTTAGTTTCATTATTAACAAGTGACCAGCCTACTGAACCAATCCCTAAATCTAGGCCTAATGAAACCTCAATTTTTTTATTATCTTGCATGAATTCTCCATTCTAAAAAACATATTTATTATAAATTACAAATATAAATATTTATTTTTATCATTAAAATTTAGCGAAAATTTGAAGATTTTATTATTGCTAATATTGCAATTTTAATACACTAAACTTTTATCTTAAATTTTCGAACCAAATGAGATTACACAAAATTTATAAAATAACTTTTTTTAACATTTACGTTAAATTGCAGTAAAATGAAAAAATTGTAATTTCATAAAAAAACTAATTTTATAATATAATTTTTCACCACAAAAAATTTATTTTTTTTCATACTTGTTAATTTTTTTAAAAAAACTCTTCTAATAAGTGTTTTTTTTATTGCTCCTTGAGTTTTTAATATAATTTCGTTTGTAAATTTAAATACTTTATATTAAAGAAAATCCACACAAAAAGGAAAACAAATGAAAAAATCAATCAGAAAGTTCTTACTACCTTCAGTTATAACTAGTGCTTCTATACTTCCGATGGCTATAGGTCTAATTTCTTCACAATGTACAACAGATTCCAATGTCGAAGCAATAAAAACCCAGGGCTATGCTGATGCTATGCAAAAACTAGCTAACAAATCAATCACTGTTGCCGGGGCATGATCAGACGCTCGTTTTTATGCTAAAGACCATGCTAATGATCTAGCAGTTATTGGAGCTACATCGCACATTTCAAATGATGGTGTTCAGGCGAGATCTGACTTAAAGCTTGGCGATATCAAGGCTCTTCAACAACTTTTAATTGCTGCAATAAAAGAATCAAACAAACAAGTAAAAGATAATAAAGATTCTAACAAAGAAAGCAATCTAACTTACTTAGATAAAAATAACAAGATCCAAAGTATATTCAAAATATACAACCATGATGGCTATGCTCCAGTTGGATTTGATGCAAATATCGTTTACAACATAAATGGAGATTCAAAAAAAGCCTATGAAGTTATTCCTAAGGGCGATAGTGAATATATTTCCTTTGATGAAAAAACAAATAAATTCACAACTGTTGATGAAAAGAAAAACCTTAAAATTCAATTCATTCCTTCTTCTGATGCCGCATTAGTACAAAAAGCAACAGAGAAACTACAATTATGAATAAAGGAAAAAGGAATCAAAAATATTGAAATTAGTGTTTCAAGTGATTACAATAGTGCTGCAACAGCTTTGAAAGCTAAATCGATCGATGTCGCCTTTCTACCCGTCGATACATGAGCTAAGCTATCCGGAGATTCTAGCTTTATTATTCAAGCTGGTAGAAATGTCCAAATTATTGACCCATATATAAGCAAGCAGAATCCATCAACACCTAAATTTAATGATGAAAAACTACTAGTTGAAGCATTTAATAACTACAAAATATTCAATAAAAATAATCTTTATATCAACAAGGAACCATCTAAAAATCCAAATTCAACTGCAAACGGATACAACGATGAATTAAAAACACATATTGATTCGTTGGCAACAGGAGAAGAACTTCCAACCGTTGGCTTCTATCGTTCATATATTTATGTTCGCAAAGATTCTGAAATTTACAAAATTGTTATTAAAGCCCTAAAAGAACAAGGTTCTAATTGAAAACTAAAATGATCAGAAGTAAGGGATTATGTAATTTATGGTTATACTTCAACAACATCAGCCGCCTCATATATATACCCTGAACAATGATTTAAAAAACATTTTGAAGGCTTTAAATCTTTCTTAGAATAATACAAAAACTTAATTTAATATAAAACTTAATTATGAATAAAAATCTAAAAATAAAAAGTATTAGCAACATACAACAAAATACTAATAATAATTGAAATATCAACTGAGATAATGTATCAAAAACATATCCTAATGGAACTAAGGGCTTAATTGATGTAAATCTTTCAATTAATCAAGGCGAGTTTGTTGCAATTATTGGTCTATCGGGAGCCGGAAAAACCACACTAATTAAAACAGTAAACAAAATAAATACCATTACCTCAGGAAAATTAACGGTTGGGCCTTACAATGTTAATGAATTAAAAGGAAAAAAATTAAGACAATTTAGAACAAAAATTGGAATTATCTTTCAAAATTATAATCTAGTTGAAAACATCACTGTACTACAAAATGTTCTCTCGGCAAGATTACCACAAATGAATTTATTTAGAGCGTTTTTTGGAATTTATAGTAAAAGCGATATTGAACTAGCATATCAATGTTTAGCAAAAGTTAATATTCTAGAAAATGCTTATGATTTAGCAAAAGATTTATCAGGCGGTCAGATGCAGCGTGTGGCCTTAGCACGTACTCTAGCCCAAAAACCAAAAATTATTCTTGCAGATGAACCTGTAGGGGCGCTTGATCCGATTATGGCTAAAAGTGTTATGGATGGTTTTTTAATAGCTAACAAATCTGAAAAAATTACCATAATTGCAAATCTCCATCATGTTGATCTAGCCCTACAATATGCAGATCGAATAATAGGAGTAAAAAAAGGCAAAATTATTTTTAATGATAGTTGAGATAAAGTTAATTTAGAACAATTAAAAGAAATATATGGAAAAAAATTGGAACAATTTGATGAAGAACAATTCAATGAAAACCGTAGAAAAAGACTAATTATTCAAAATGAAATTAAAGAAAAAATTAAAAAATTGGAAATCTAGAAATGGATAAACAGCAAAGCAAATCTAGCGGTCCTATTGAATATAAAAGCAAACTAAAATTATTTAGTGAATCAGTAACAAATTACTTTAATCCTAAATTCGTTGACATCAATGGCCAAAAGGTAACTAAAAAGTTCCCATGGTTCAAAATCTTGGGTGGTGCATTAATCTTTATTTTGGTTGTAATAATAATCGCTGCTATTAAACCTGATTTTCAAAACTGAAAAGCTTTTTGAAACCATATTTCGCACTTTTTTGAGACTAATAAAAAAGCGCAAATCGGAGCTGCAGAGTTCACGCCTTATGCAACCTTCTTGCGCAGCTTATCCTATTTATGAACCACTATTTCATACTCAATATTAGGCACTATACTTGGTATTTTTATATCAGTACCGCTAGCATTATTAAGCTCTAAAAATATTATTAAAGATAAATTAATTTATCTTCCCTTTAGAATAATAATGTCGATAATTAGAGCAGTCCCCCCAGTTGTATTCGCATTTATCTTTTTCTTCTTATTTTCAAAATCATTAGCGGCAATGTTTTCAATTGCTATATTTGTTAGCTCATTAATGACAAAATGATTATATGAAGACTTAGACACCTATGATACAAGTGCATTTCAGGGAGCGCAAGCAATTGGAAATAATAAAACTCTTGCCTTTAAAAGCGCAATTTTACCTTATTTAATAAAGAGAATTGTATCATATGGATTCTACTCATTTGAAATGGTTGTTAGATTTGCAGCTATTTTATCAATTGTTGGAATATCAACAATTGGACAACTTCTTTCTGACCAATACGCCATAACAGATAACCTATCGCATATGTCAATTGTTTTATGAGTGTTAATTGCCTTGATGATAGTAATCGAAGCATTAAACTATATGATTAAAAAATTCATTTTAGAATATTCTCAAAAGCACCCTCAAATTGATGAAAAACTTCCATTTGCAAAACAATTAGAACAGCTTAAAAAGCAAAAGTCAAAAATATATATATTCAAGATTTTTGTCATTATTCTTGTGTTTGCGCTTATCCTTGCTTCGCTAACACAAATTGAATGAAAAATTGGAAATAGTATAAAAATTAGCCAATTCAAAGATGGAATTAATAAGCTTTTCAATCCGGATTGATCATTGTTTGGTGGTAATTGAAAAACATCAAAAACAAGTGTTATACCATTAGGGGCTTCGGCTCTACTAGTGGCAATAGCTTCCTCAGTCATTGGTTTGTTTTTTGCACTAATATTAGGAATTCTCGCCGCAAAAAATATTAATAAGTATTTTTCTTACCCATTTAAATTGATTATTATTGTTATTCGTGCTATACCAGCATTCACTTTTGCCATTCTTTTTATAATCTTGTCAAAAGACTCAAAACTATTTGCCGGGGTCTTGGCACTGGGGATACATTCAATTGGTATGCTTGGAAAACTAATTATGGAGTCAGTTGAAAAAATTCCACACAAGGTGTTTCAATCCTTAGACTCACTAGGCGCAACATGATTTCAAAAAGTCAAATTTATTGTTATTAAATCAATATTACCGCAATCTCTGTCTAACTTCTTATATAGAGTTGAAATTAACTTCAAAAGTACAGTAGTAATTGGCGCCGTAGGAGCTAGTGATTTTGGTTTCCAAATCAGTACATACTCATCCAAAACTGAAGACTGAGACAAGCTTTCATCATACCTAATTTTTACCATTATTGTATTATTGACAATTGAACAAATTTCAAATATCATTCGCTCAAAACTAACAACTGGATACTTCTTTGGCCAAGATGTTTGGTTTAAAAAACTGATTAAGCAAAATATGATTATTAAGTCGCTTGCCGTCGCTCTTGTGAACAATGAGGAATTCAAAAATGAAACAAGATATGCAAAATATATGATTGCAAAACACAAGAAGGATCAATTATTTATATACAATTATTGATTAAAAAATGATTTAATTCCAGATGAAAAAAATTATAAAAGACTAATGGCAAATAAAATAGACTATTTAAATCAATATAAAAAAATATTAGTTAAAATTAAAAATGATGTTAAAAATGTTTATAAAACAACATATATGCGAACAATTCAAAATCTAGCAAATATGAAAAACTGATTCAAGAAATCTAAAATAGCCAAAAAATCCGCCAAAATTGCGGTTGATCATTATTTTGACAATTATTCATTAACGGTGGCCTAAATTATGGAAAATATGAAGCAAAAATTTATTAAATTTTGAGAATATCTAGAAAACGCAAATAATATAACATTATGTACTCATGTTGAACCAGATGGTGATACCCTAGGATCTGCAGTCGCTCTCAAGCATCTTATAAAAATAAACCTAAAAAATAAGAATGTAAGAATTTCTGGCGGCGATTATCCAAGAAACCTATTGTTCTTGGAAGATGAAAAAATTTCATTAGTTGATAATGACTTTTTTAATAACTCACTAAAGGTGGTTGTTGATACATCTACAAAGAATAGAATCTTTGATCAAAGAGTCAAAACCGAAGAATCAATTAAAATTGACCACCATCCTTTGAAAGGCAAATGATTATTTGAAATTGGTGGTGATTTTTGACCTGCAACCGGACAAGTAATGACTAAACTTGTTATGGAACTAAATTTAAAAACAGACAAAAAAGTTCTCGAAGGCCTTGCTGTGGCAATCATTACTGATACTGAATTTTTCAAAGAGAGAAATGTTACCCAAGAAACCTTTAAATGTATGGAATTTTTATTAAAGGAAGGTCTAGATTATAATCTTTTACTTAAAAAAATGCAACTTAATGCGGAAGAAAACAGATTCATTTTTAATGCAATAAACAATTCCCAAAAAGAAGGAATAGTTACATATATGATTGTTGATCAAATTGTTTCAAATGATATCGCAAGACCTCTTGTTGCTAAATTTGCAGAAGTATCTAACACCGAAGTTTCACTAGCATTATTAAAACGAAAACAGGGTGATTATCGCTGTGAAATTAGATCAAAAACTACTTATGATGTATCAAAAGTTGCAAACTATTTTCAAGGCGGTGGGCACTTAAACTCATCTGGATTTATTCAACAGGATTTAAATAAATTGCAAGAAATAGTTAACTTTATAAACAAACATTATTTAATATAAAAAATAAGAGTTAGGGGTGCATTAAACCTCTAACTTTTTAAAATATTAAAATATAATTTTAAGTACTAATATTTTATCTAAAAGGAAATTGTTATGTTTAAACCAATTGAACCATATAAAACTGGTTTTTTAAAAGTAAGCGATATTCACTCTATATATTATGAAGAAGTAGGTAACCCAAATGGTCAACCAATTTTATTTATACACGGTGGTCCAGGAGGTGGCATTTCTGAATCAAATCGCCAATATTTTGACCCAAATCATTACCGAATTATTTTATTCGATCAAAGAGGTTGCGGCAAATCTATGCCATCTGCCGAAATAAAAGAAAATACTACACTAAACTTAATTAGCGATATTGAAGAGTTGCGCAAAAACTTAAATATTGATAAATGGATACTTTTTGGTGGTTCATGAGGATCCTGTTTGTCACTTATTTATGCCATTAATTACCCTCAAAATGTATTGGGTATGATTTTGCGAGGTGTATTCTTAGGGCGCCAAGAAGACGATTATTACCTTTATCAACAGGGTGCTTCTTTCTATTTTCCTGAAGCATATGAAGAATTTTCCAACTTTATTCCAATTGAAGAAAGACATAATTTAATCAAGGCATACCACAAGTATCTAAATAGTCCAAATATTGAATTAGCATACAATGCAGCATACCATTGAGCTAAATGAGAACTCGGGCTTATAACGATGAATCCACTAACAGAAATAGAAGAAATTTTATCTAATCAGAAAAGCAATTTAGAATTAGCTAGACTTGAAAATCATTATTTTATTAATCATATTTTTTTAGAAGATAACTATATATTAAAAAATATTGACAAAATTCAAAATATTCCAACAATAATTATTCACGGTAGATTTGATATGGATTGCAGACCAGAAGGCGCTTACCTTTTACATAAAAATCTAAACAAATCAAAGTTAAATTTTGTTATTGCAGGTCATTCCTCGAAAGAAGAAAAGATTGCCGAAGCACTAGTTAATGCTACAGAAGAATTTAAAAATTTGCAATAAATAATTCATAGACTTTGAAGGCAAAAAACATTCAGAAAATACGCCTGAATGTTTTTTTACAAAATCTCATTTAAGTTTTTCATCTAGATTAGATTCAAAAAAATATTTTAAATAAATTGAATCAAAATTTTTTAAGTTTTTAAGGGCGAAATAAAAAAGACAATAAAACCTACAAGTGTTAATATTAGTAAGATCAAGTCAACAATTATTAACAAAAATAAAGTGTTTATATTCGATCATAAACAATAATGCTTTGCTTCAATGTCTATATTATTGAAATTCAGAAATAGTGACAATTTCATTGTTAATTTCACTAAGAGCATTATCATAAAATATTAATAATATAATAATTGTAGGTCTATAGATGTTAAATTATAATTAAAAGAATTGACGCAAAACCTGGACCAACATTAGCTATATTGCTACAAATGTATATATTGACATTACAACAACAATAAAAGTAAACACAAACAATGCCGGCGATAGATCAAATGAAACAAAATGACCTTGTTTAGACTTTTTTGTTTCGCACAAATGTTGCTTCATCAAAATAGCCAGTCACTCATAAATAAATCCTTTAAATTTCAAATCTATAACCTATTATATTTTTTGAATATTTAGCTTAATAAACTAAATTATGATTTATAAAAAATGTGATCTTTATTTCAGTATTTTCTTACCTTCTAAGCGGCTGAAGTGCCTATGATTACCCTGATAAACAATAATAATGAAAAAATAATACCTAGAGGTATTAATAACTTGCTGCATCCAATTTAGAATTAACTTTTTTCCTCAATTGCGCTTTAATTTAAAATTAAAAATATACTAGTTTTTTTTAGCAAATCACTTCTTTAAGACATACAAATAAGTTCGCTTAATACGTGATTTTGTATATCTTTTTGATGTACAAGAATCAATAAATTCATCGTAGGATAAAGCATCAATGTTTTTCTTAAATAAATTTTCCATCCCTTCACTAACAAGTTTAATTTTGGCGATTCTTTGTGGTGACCAATGTCTTATTATTCTTTGGAATTTCTTATATGTATCTTCAATCCTCTTAACTCTTTTAATTTTTAGTGGAGAAAAATTTGAAATATCCTCATTATTTTTTATCATTTCTCTTAATTTTGTTCCTGATGCATAAATTGAACTTGTTTCCCCGGAATGATGTGAAATTGACCTTTTAATACAATCAAGTTTAATATGAGGTTTATTTTTTAATACGTATTTAGTGTATTCAAAGCCCAAAATATCTTGCGGAATTTCTTCTTCTTTTAAGAATAGTTTTAACGATTCATAACAGGATAAAATAAAGGATTTTCCTTGTTTTAAAAGCAACTTAACATTTTTGTTATATAAATCCAGATTTTCATCCAATAACCTGGCAGCACTTATGTATTTTTTTATTTCATTGCTATCGGATGTTCCAAAAAAAAGAATATCAATTTTTTGTTTATCTAACATATCAATTGAGCCTTTTGCAAAAAAGTGTGCTGCTTGTGTTGAAGTTTCAAAATCTAGCTTAACAACCTTATCAACACCATATTTCATACATATTTTTTTTCTTTTTGCAAAAGGAGCGCAAGCAATCTCACCACGTTGGGTAAAATTAGAGGACAAGGCAACAATAATTTTCGAATTTGGATATCTTTCTTTAATTTTATTAATTAAGTATATATGACCATTATGAAATGGATTATATTCTGCAATAATGCCAATTTTTAACATAAATTTATTCTTCCTACAATTCAATAATTCTTAAAAATTATAAATTAATTTGCTTTAAAAAAAATCTAAAAAGACCTATTAAAAAATAATTTCTTTATAATTAATGTACTAAAGATAATAAATAAAAATTGGAGAAATTATGATTGATTTATCAATAAAAAATGTTGCAAAAAGATTGAATATACGTAATGAGCAGGTTAGTGAAACCCTTAAATTATTAAAAGAAGGCGCTACAATTCCCTTTATTTCACGTTATAGAAAAGATGTGACCGGTGGTCTTGATGAAGAACAAGTTGCAAATATTAGCGAATTTTATGAGTATGATGTAGAACTTCAAAAAAGGAAAGAATATGTTAAAAAAATTCTTGAAGAAAAAAAGCTACTTGATGTTGAAATATCGAAAAAAATTGATGATGCAATAACTAAGCAGGAAGTTGAAAATATATATGAACCTTTTAAGGTAGGCAAAAAAACAAAAGCCACCGAAGCTCTTGCATTAGGATTAGGGCCACTTGCTGAGCTTATTATGACAAATAAGGATGAAAAATTTAATGTTTTTAAAGAAGCTTCGAAATATATTAATGGAGATACATTAAAAGATGTTGAACAAGTTTTAGAACAAGCTAAATATATAATTGCTCAAAATATTTCACAAGATATTTCAGTTCGCGAATATGTTAAAAATCAACTTATAAACTACGGTGTTATCATAACAAAAAAGAAAAGTGTGGATGACGAAAAAGAAACATTCAAACAATATTATGACTATAGTGAGAAGGTTAAAAATATCCCTAACCATCGTGTATTAGCTATTACTCGTGGTGAAGACAAAAAAATCATTTCATATACAATTGAATTCAATGAAAAAGTTATCATTTATTATCTAAACAACAAATTTTTCATCAACAAAAGAACAGCTAAGATTGTTAATGAAGCAATAAAGGATTCACTAGATCGTTTAATATTTCCATCGATAATAAGAGAAATAAAGACAGATTTATTTGAGCGTGCCGAAAAAGAAGCTATTGAAATTTTTGCTCAAAATCTTGAAGATTTATTACTTTCTCCAGCCACAAAAAATAAAAATATTTTATCTATCGATCCTGGATATACTAACGGCTGCAAATGTGCAATGCTAGACGGTAATGGAAAATATTTAGAAGGTTTTGTTATCCATCCACACACTAACTCAAAAGAAGAATTTCTAAATGCAGTCAAAAAGATGCATGAAATACTTAACAAATATGAGATTGATCTAATTGTTATTGGAAATGGAACCGCTAGCCGTGAAACAGAAGAATTTATTGATAAATTATTAAAAATAAGAAGAGAAAAAGAATTAAACAAAAACACTAAATTTGCCATTGTTAGCGAAGTAGGCGCTTCTGTATACTCGGCTTCAAAAATTGCGCAAGAGGAATTCCCTGATTTAGAACTAGAATTTAGATCAGCAATTAATATAGGCAGAAAATTTCAAGATCCTTTGAATGAGCTAATTAAAATTGAACCAAAATCTCTTGGGGTAGGTCAGTATCAACATGATGTTAATCAAAAAGAATTATCTTTAAAATTAGCATTCAAAGTCGGAAAGGCAGTCAATATGGTTGGAATTGATTTAAACACCGCAACCAAATATATATTAGAGTATGTTTCTGGCCTTTCGAAATCATTAGCACAAAATATTGTTGATTATCGTAATGAGAACGGCTTATTTAAATCAAGAACTGATCTTAAAAAGGTTAAAGGTTTAGGCCCTAAAGCTTATGAACAATCAGTTGGTTTTCTACGAATTTATGATTCTAATGTATTTTATGATAAGACAAATATACACCCTGACTTATATGAACTTGCCGATAGAATAATAAAAGAATTAGCTATTGATTTAAAAAATATCGATAAGGAAATATTGCTTTCAACTAATAAAGATGAATTAGCTAAAAACCTAGGCGCAAATCAATATGACATTGACCTAATTATTGATTCTTTATTAGCACCTGGAAAGGATATAAGGGATGATAAACCAGGATATATTGTTAATGACAAAATTTTAAAATTTAGCGATATCCAACTGGGTCAAGAAATTATTGGCCAGGTTCAAAATATTACCAACTTCGGTGTATTTGCCTATATTGGCCTAAAGGAAAATGTTTTGATTCATATTCGCAATATGAAGAAGGAAAATTCCCAATATATCAACCATCCTAATGAACTAGTTTCAATTGGCGATAACATAAATATAAAAATTATTGATATTGATAAAGTAAACTCAAAAATTCAAGGAAAAATTATTTGAAAATAAATTAATGTATTAAAATTTTATTATACTGTTTTTAATTAAGATTAAAAAGGGTTGGCCATAGGCCGATCCTTTTTGTAATTATAAGATATAAAAAAGGAGATAAAAATGAATACCAAAACTTTTGATTCGGAACTAAAAGCAACACAAATTTTTAGTGCTATATATAATGTTTCACAGATCAAAAATATTGATGAAGAAGCAGTAGTTGATTTATTTAAAAAAGCTGTTGAACAAGTGATTTTTAGTCAATATGATCCTGATGCTGAATTAGAATTTATCATTGATAAAGATAAGAAACAGTTTAAAATAATAAACCATACAAAAATCGTTACTAATGACCCTATAACATATGAAGACAAAGATAATTTTTGTCCTTGCATTGAAATCGCTTTAAGCGATGCTAAAAAAATTAATGCAGATATTAAGGAGGGCGATATCATTGCCGAGGAAATAGATTTCGAATTATTCCATAAACGTGATTATCAAAAAATTCTAAGTATCTTCAACCAACAAATTAGAGAGTTGGAAAAACAATTAACCTTTAATAAATATAGTAGCTTAATAGGTACTATAGTTAAAGCTAAAATAACAAATATTACCAAAACTGGTACACTCATGGAATTTCGCGATGGAACTGTTGCTTATATGCCACCATCTACAAGCAATTTAAGATTATTATCCAATCTAAAAGCCGGCGATTTGTTAGATGTTTATATTGAAGAAGTAAAACCTGAATCTAAAAATGCACAAATATTAGTATCCTCAGTTGAATCTAAATTAATAAATAAATTATTCGAACAAGAAATACCAGAAATTGCTGAGGGATTTATTGAAATTATTAAGGTTGTTAGAATACCAGGGGAAAGAGCAAAAGTTGCTATAAGAAAAACAGAAAAAGCGCCTTTTGCTCTCGAAGAATTAGGCACAGTAATCGGAACAGATTCAGCTAGAATTGAAGCTATTTCGAAACAACTAAACCACGAAAAAATTGATGTTGTATTATATGATGATGACAAAAAGAAATTTGTAATGAATGCCGTTAGTCCTTCAAGAGTTATTGATATTGTCGAAAAAGAAGATTCAACTCCACAGTTCAATAGTTTTATTGTTATTGTTCCTAATGCTCAACATACTTTAGCAATTGGTAAAAAAGGGCAAAATGTTCGGCTTGCCTCAGAATTAACAAGAAGCCGCTTGGACATAATTAGCCAAGCGCAAGCCGATCAACTCCAAATAAAATATTCATTTAAAAATGCAAATATTACTGAAGAAGAAGCTAAATTAAAATATGTAGGTCAAAAGTTAAATCTAAAACCAATTAGCAATCATAGAAATTCTAAGAAATCCAATGAATCATTCTTTGATAATACATTCAATATATCAGAATTTGACCAAGACCTAGCTGAGCTTAGACAAAAAGCACAACAAACAGATCATATTTTTGAAAAACAATTATATGAATCTATTTCTGATGAGGAAATAGAAAGAACATGAATTGATATGCAAAATGAATTAGAAAACGAAGAAATGGAAGATTTAGATGTATACTCAGGTAACACTAAACAAAATGAAATTAAAGACAAAGCAAAAATCGAAGCCGACTATGAAAAAATAACTCAAACAAAAATGAAGGACTTCAAAAAAGATGATGACCTAAGTGCTGGTTTAGAGAATTTAGATTTAGGTGATTTAAATGATGAAGATTGATAAAAAATATAGTCGTAAATCTATTGTTGATGGAAAAATTTATCCTATAAAGAACTTAGTTAGATTTGCAAAAATTAATAATGAATTTTATTTTGATCCAAACATTGAACTAGGTGGTCGAGGAACATACTGTTTAGATAATGAGGAACAAATCGAAACCCTTTTTAAAAAGCATTTACTAAATAAAGCATTTAGACAAAATATTGATGATTGTATTTATAAAAAATTATGAAATGAGGTGAATATATGGCTAAGCAAAAATGTAACAAAAGAATTTCAAATGTAGACAATATTAAAGAAAAATTAAACGTTGTAGAGGCAAAAGTCAAAAATGGTGTATTTATTTTTACAGGTCCATTAACAGTTTGTGAATTTAGCCAAAAAATTAACCAAACTGCTGCGCAAATTTTAACCTACTTCTTTAAAAAAGGAATAATGAAAAATATTAACACCTTCTTAAATGAAGAAGAAATTGCGGAAATATGTTTACATTATAATCTTGATTTTCAAAAAGAAGAATCAGTTGATGCTGAAAATTTATTTGATAAACTTGAAGTTATTAATGATCCAAACGACCTTTCAACACGCCCTCCCATTGTGACAATTATGGGCCATGTTGACCACGGTAAAACAACACTAATTGACCAAATTAGAAAAAGTAACATTCTTTCAACAGAATTTGGTGGGATTACCCAACATACTGGTGCATATCAAGTTGAATATAATGGTAGAAAAATTACCTTTCTTGACACCCCTGGACACGAAGCGTTTACTGAAATGCGTTCGAGAGGGGCTAGGGTAACTGATATTGTTATTATTGTTGTAGCTGCAGATGACGGTGTTAAACCGCAAACTATTGAAGCCATCGATCATGCGAAAGCTGCCAATGTGCCAATTATTATCTTTGTTAATAAGATGGATAAGTCAAATGCAGATCCTGAGAAAATTAAAAGCCAACTAAGCGAGCATAATATTATTTGTGAAGAATGAGGAGGCGAAAACCAATTCATTTATGGTTCAGCAATGATGAATAATAATATTGATGCTTTATTAGAATCTATTTTTCTTCAAGCTGATTTACTAGACCTAAAGGCAAATCTGAATCGCGATCCTTTTGGAACTATTATTGAATCAAAGATTGATAAAGGTAGAGGGGTAGTGTCAACGGTTATTGTTGAAAATGGTACTCTTATGCCTCGAGATTTTATTGTCGCTGGTGGTCAATATGGAAACATTAGAAGCTTAACCTCAACCGAGGGAAAACCATTGCAAAAAGTCTTACCAGGCACACCCTGCATAATTACAGGTCTCAATAAGAATCCCTCATCAGGTGATAGATTTATTGTAATTAGTGATGAAAAATTTGCTAAGAAGCTAGCAGAAGAAAAATCTTTTATTAATAAACAAAAAGAATTAAGCGAAAGAAATTCCTTCACTATAAAAGATGGGCAAAAAACCTTAAACATAATTATTAAAACCGATGTGCAGGGGACTGCTGAAGCAATTAAACAAACGCTATCTAAACTAAAAAATGATGAAATCTCTGTTAATGTTATTCGAGCAACAGCGGGAGAGCTAACTAAAGCAGACTTACTCTTAGCTGAAGCATCTAATTCAAGAATTTATCTATTTAACATTAGCACATCAAGCGAAATTAAAAAACTAGCTGAAACTAAAAAAATAAAAATTGTTTCTCATAACATTATTTATAAAATTGTTGAGGAAATAGAAGCAATTATCAATACCTTAAAAGAACCAGTTTATGAAGAAAAATTAATTGGACAGGCTGTTGTTATAAAACTTTTTTTCTACTCGAAAGTAGGAACAATTGCAGGTTGCATGATGCTTGAAGGACAAGCGAAAGAACTTTGCAAAGTTGAAGTAATTAGAAAAGGCAAAAGTATCTTTAAGGGCTCAATAAGCTCCTTAAAAAGAGAAAAAAATGATGTTAAAGTTGTCGAAAAAGGCTTTGATTTTGGTACCCATATTAAAGATTTTGATAAAATAGATATAGATGATGAATTAAAATTTTATGAGGATGTATTAGTATAATATGAACGCAATTATGCATGAAAGAAAAACTCAATTATTATTAGAATTAATTGGAAATAGTTTTTTTGAATTAAAAGATTTTGATGTAACAAACATCTCAATTAACGACGTAATTTTATCAAACGATGGATCACATGCTAAAGTATATATAACCTTATTTAAAGACAAGGAAAGATACTTTGACAAAGTGACTTCAATGGCGCCATTTATTCGTTCAGTTGTAGCTAAAAGTTGAAAATATAAAAAATTACCAGAACTAGTATTTTTAATTGATAAAGTTGAGCCTGAAGCTGCAAGAATTGAAAAAATACTTAAAGATATTAAAGAATAGTACTTAATAAATGAACAATCAGTATGATGCTATCGTAATAGGTGGTGGTCATGCCGGAATCGAAGCAACTTTTGCACTAGCAAAAAGAAATCTAAAAGTAGCCTTAATAACTCTAAATACTAACCGCTTAGCAATGCTACCTTGTAATCCATCGATTGGTGGATCGGCAAAAGGAATTATTACTCGTGAAATCGATGCCCTAGGAGGAGTTCAGGGCTTTTTTGCCGACCTATCCATGATCCAAATTAAAATGTTAAATACTTCAAAAGGTCCAGCTGTTTGATCGCTTAGAGCCCAAATAGACAAAGATAAATATTCACAAATAATTCTAAATGCTGTAAAAAAAGAAAATAATATTGTTTTAATTGAAGATGAAGTTTCTGATCTAATCATAGTTGACAAAAAATGTGTTGGTGTTAAAACTTTAAAACACGGCGATATACACTCGCAAGTCACAATTATGACAACCGGTGTCTATATGAACTCACGCATCCTACGAGGCACTGATATTAAAAATGATGGTCCTGACGGTGAAAAAAATAGTTCAACTCTATCCAAAAATTTAGCTAAATATGGTTTTGAAATCCAAAGATTAAAAACCGGAACTCCTTGTCGTATTTATACTGATAGTATTGATTTTACAAAAGTAGAAAGAGAAATTCTAGATAAAACTGAACTTTGTTTTTCCAAGCGAAGCAATATAAAATTAGATGAACAAACTTCTTGTTTTCTAACCCATACAACAGCCAAAACTAAAGAAATAGTGCTAAAAAACCTTGATAAAAGCTCATTATATTCTGGAATAATTATTGGTATCGGACCAAGATATTGCCCTAGCATTGAAGACAAAATTGTTAGATTTCAAGACAAGGAAACACACCACATATTTTTTGAACCAGAAACTAAAAAAGGTGACATTATGTACATTAACGGCTTATCTACTTCAATGCCTGTCAATGTCCAAGATGAAATGATTAGATCAGTACCTGGATTAGAAAATTGTAGAATCCAAAAATATGGATACGCTATTGAATATGATGCTATTAATCCACTTAACTTATATAAATCGCTAGAATCTAAAATATTAGAAAACTTTTTTTCGGCCGGACAACCTAATGGGACAAGTGGTTACGAAGAAGCGGCGGCCCAAGGCTTAATAGCCGGAATTAATGCGGCAAATAAGATTCAAAATATGCCTTCTATGGAAATCAAAAGAAGCGATGCCTATATCGGTGTCTTAATTGATGATATCGTTACCAAAGGTACCACAGAGCCATATCGTATGTTAACAAGTCGCTCAGAATATCGATTATTATTAAGAAATGACAATGTTGATGAAAGATTATGCCAATATGCTTATGACAATAAAATGATAAATGAAGAAGAATATCAAAAAATTGTTAATAAATATAATCTTATTCAAACAACAATTGAAGAACTTAAAAATAAATATGTGTCTTCAAAGAGTGAATTAGGCATTAAATATAACGTTATCAATGGTCAATCTTACCTTAAGTTACTTGCCAATCCTGAGACAGACCCAATAGATATCTTAGGAAATGATTTTCCCTTCATTGAAGAATTAACAATTCAAGTAAGACTATTTGGATATCTTAAAAAACAAGAAACAGCTGCTGAAAAAATGATTCGCCTGGAAAATCTAAAAATCCCTGAAAATATAAATTATTCCTTGGTAGATAATCTCGCTACAGAAGCAAGACAAAAACTTGAAAAAATTAGACCCTCAACTATTGGACAAGCAACAAGAATTAGTGGAATTAACCCATCCGACATACAAATGCTAATGTTCTATCTAAATAACCGCAAAAAATAAAAATGAAAATAAACTTAATTGCAGTTGGTTCTTTAAATTCAGATATTAAGAAAATTTATGATTCATATTTAAAAAAAATAAACTTTTTAGCAACAATTAATTTAATTGAAATTAAAGAAATTATTAATGATAATATTGATATTAAAATTGCAAAGGAAACTGAAGCAATATTAGCAAAAATACCAAAAAATTCAAAAGTTTTTTATCTTTCATTACAAGGAAAACAAATGAGTAGTGAGGAATTTTCTAATATACTTATTGAAGATAATTTAACTTTTATTATTGGCGGGTCAAATGGCGTAGATGAAACAAAATTTAAAAATAAAATTTGTTTTTCCAGAATGACCTTCCCACATCAGTTATTTAGAATCATGTTAATTGAACAAATTTATCGTGGATTAGCCATTAAGAAAAATATTAAATATCATAAATAATTACACCAAATTTTGGTGTAATTTTATTATTTGATTTTTTTCTCTAGACATTTAGGGATCTATTGACGAAGTTAAAACAAAAAACCAAAACCTTTACAGCTTATAGGTTTTGATTTAAAATTAAGCATTATTTCTTTAAATCTTTAAATTCAAAATTAATAATACCAGAGTTATAAACTACTGCGAGTTTTTCAATTTCTCCGTCTGAAATAGTTTGTTGTTGGTTGTTATCAGTTCAAATGTATGTTCCAGATGATCTTGTATTTTTTACTCAAATATCATTATTTAACATATGATCTCATTCTTTATTTGAGCCGCCACTTTTTCTAAATCCGTCATTAGGGTGATCTAATGGTGATTTATGGCTACTATCAGCATTATCTGGTGTTTGCCAACTTGTAGGATGAGTAGACAGTCATTTGGCAAAGTCATAATTAGATCAAACATACGCTTTTGTTTCAGCGTTGTTGCTATTAGACATAAATTCAGAAGTAGGTGTTATTGAATCATCATGTAAACTTTTATTTTTTGCAACATTAAAGCTTTCATAACGATTAACAAACAATGAAACATCTTTTGTATTTGAATCATAATCAACGCCTAATCTCAACGTATATATTGCTGAAACCGGCATAGTTTTAGTTGAATCATAGGTATGTGAATTTGCATTAGTAATTTCATTACCATTTGTATCAAAAATGGTATTTTTATTGTTTGTGTAATTTTGTGGACCAACTAACAATTTTCCAGGTAATATTGCTTCAACTTGAATTAAACTATCATTAATAACTCTTATTCTTAGTATTTGATTTTCCGACTCTCATGTAACTGATGTGGATTGTTGGTAAACATCGAATTCAGGAAATTGAAACTTAATATTAAAGTTAGCATTGTCTATTCAATCATTACGTTTTGTAACTGTAGGGTTATTTGCATTGCCACTATTGTTTTTATAATCAAATATTTCTCTAGTTTTATAATTTATAATTACAGCATCATTAGAGTTTTCAAGACCTAGTGCCTTTTTAAATGTATCAATAGTTTGTTTTTTAATTCCATCAGCATCTGTTTGAGTTCACCCTAATTCATCAGCTTTACCAATGACTTGTTTAGATTGTTTACCTAAATTATTTTTATTATAATCTTTAAAGAATAGGCTAGATGTACCGGCAGGAAGTTCAAGGTCTCGTTTTGTTTTGAATGTTATATCAACATCCTTTTCTATTGAAAATCCTGAGAATTCTTTAAATATCTCCAGGTTAGTTGGTTTAAATTCATAACGAAGTTTAAGGGTATTTGTTTTTTCTGTAATACTTGAACTGCCTGGTTTAACAAATTTAGCAGTGCTAGTATCTTTAATTAATTTAACCTTAAAGTTTAAGGGATTATAAATTGAATCTCTATCGATCTTAGTAAAGGCAAATTTATCAAATAATTCAAGAAAACCATCTAAATTTGTAATATCAAGTTCATTTTCATTATTTTTTGGAACTAATTGTTCTAATTTTCTATCAAACTCCTCTCTTGTGATGCCAGACTTAGCAGAAATTTGATAATATGGTTTAGTTTTATTAGCACTTGTATCACTACCTGTTTCACCTAATATATTTTCATAAAACAACTTGCTATTTGTATTGGTTCAATCTAGTAATACCTTTAGCTTAGATTCAATATTACTTAGAGCATTATTTGTTTTTTCAGATAAAAATGTATCATTAATAATATCTGAGGATTTTTCCTTAGTGATGTTATCTTTTTCACTAGCTAATGAATCATAATTTTGAGTATATTGAGTTTCAAGCACACTAAGTTTATCAGTGTTACTTTTTCATTTAACTGATGATTTAAATAATAATTGATATATATCATTTAAATTTTGTCTTTTATTCAATAATCCAACTAATTCTGACTTAAATTCACTAACTAAATTATCGTATCCATTAATTAATTCTTTTGTTTCAAAAGCATATCTTTGTAAATCAGGAGCAGATTCAGTAGTTTTAATCATTGAATTTTTATTCTTCAATAATTCAAATTTAGTTTTTAACTCATTAAATAACTTCTTAGAATTTTCAAATCCTGCTTTTTCAAATAATTTAGTTGAGTCTGAATTAGAAAATGCATTATTATATTTATCAAATGTAGCGGTTACTTTGAAGATAAAACCAGTATTTTCCTCAATCATTTGAGCAATATCTGCTTTTATTTTTTGTATAAGTTGCTCTTTTACTTCTTTAGCTAATTTAATATCTTCAAGATTAGAATTAACAAAATCTGTTATAAAGGAATTTTGTGAGTCAATTGAAATATATTTACTATCAACGGTATTCTTGAAGTTTTTATTTTGGTTAATAAAAGTTTCAATAGTTGTTTTTAAATTTCCTAATGTTGTTAATTTATCTTTAGCGCTTTGTGTTCATAACGTATCATTAATTATATTTGCATTAAAATCAACAAGCTTTTGAAATTCGGTATTTAAAAGTGTTTGTTGTGTATCAAAAGTAGCAATAATTTGCTTCTTGTACTCATTAAGAGCTTTTCTTAAAGAAGTGTTTATTTTATTAATTGTTTCAACAGCCTCGGGATAAGTATTGTCTCTTGTCTTAACATTATCGATATTTAGAGAATTAACGGCATTTTCTAAAAATGTAGACAATAATACCCTGCTTTGTACCTCATCTGTTCCTTTTTTTGATAATTTATCATAAAGTTCGCTGGTTTTAGTACGAAGTTGTCTTACTGAGTTCGCTTTTTCATTAACAAGATGATCAATTTTATCCTGAATTTTCTTAATTTGACCAAGTTTTGCTAATTCATCATTATTAATATTTTTATTTAATTCTTTTGATTCAGTAATTAATTTTTGAAGTTGCGTATATGCTTCCTTAACAGCATTAGAATCAAGCAACTCATTTAAACCAGTTTGTTTATAATCAAGGATATTTTGGGCATCTTGATATTTATAAGCTAATGTTCTTGAATTTGTTAAAACATATTCAATCGAATCATTTCCTGTACCATTTAATCATTTTTGCGCTAAGTTAGCAAATGTATTTGGATCAGTATTTTCATCTAATTTAATTGCCTTCAATTCGTTCTCAAAATTGGTAACTTTTTTATTAATTACGTCTTTCTCACTTGTTATTATTACAGTATCATTCTTTATTTTAAGTTTAACACTAGCTAGCTGTTGATAAACTTCCAAGCGAGCCTTCAAAAGTTCAAGCTTTTTAATCTTCTTATCTATACTGTTTGACGCTTCTTCTGCTTTGTCAGCAGATGGAATATCAGATGTATAAAATGTTTTAACTGTTGTTAGTTCATTTTCAAGTTCCATCTTATTTTTGTCAACAGTAACATCTAGTGGTACAAAAGCACTTACAAATTGTTCAATTTCTGTCGCTTTTGAAGCTAATTCAACTAATTTTGATAAAAATGCCTTTAGATTATTAATCTTATTCAAGTTTTGCGCTAATTTTTCAACACTATTTGTTTCTTCTTTATTTGTTGAAGAATCAATAATATCGTCGATTTGCTTATTTAATGAGGTTATTAAGGTTAGATATTGCTTAGCATTTTGATATGAAGTAGAATTTTTAATGTTATTAATACCATCAAATAAGTCCTTACGGGTTTGACGAATCTTAGTTTGTTCAGAAACCTTATTAGTTAATTCATTAATAAATACACTAATTTCAGCCTGAGTTGGATTTTGGCCAATATTTGGTAAGGCATCTCACATATATTGAATTACTTTATTCTCATCAAATTGGGTTGCATCATAATTTGTTGACCCTTGACGTTCAAGTCTTCAAGTAGCAACATTTGAAGACACTTGCTTTAATAATTGAGTTAATTTTAGAGCCTCTTCACCCCTTGCCTTAACATTAGCAATTCTTTGGGCTTTTTGAATATCAGTTGTCTCTGAAAGGTTGTTAGCAGCATCTGCTAATAAAACATTTAATCAACTATCAATTTTATCATTATTTCTCGTACCACTTATTGATTCAAGACTATAGAAATCAAGATCACTATTAATTTCTTTAATTTTATCAATGATTTTTTCAGTTATTTCAATCACATCTAGAATACGCTCTTTTGAAACCTGAATTTTTTTAATTAGGTCAATAAATTTCTGTTTATTTAACTCTGCTAATTCATCAGAAGTTTTTGAATTATTTGTTACCACTATCTTAAATAATTCTCTTGCTTGTGATAATAAAGGATTAAGATCCTGTGTTATATATGAGTTTACAGTATCAGTTACTGATGAACCAGCAGCACTAATCACCGTTTCAGCGGACCCGATAATTAAAGCAAGTGCATCATAATATTCCTTGATCTTTTCAATTGCTTCAATTTTGGTTCTTACTTGTACAAGTTGAGCTTTGGTTGTTGATTGAAGATTTGAATTAAGAATTTGATTAATAGCTTCCTTTGTATTTGTAACTAAGAAGTTGTCAGCTAAATCACCAAGCTCAACGCTTTTATTTCCAAAAATTTGTTTAGAAAGTGTATCAACTATCACACGGTTTTGGTTTTGACCATTATTTAGTCCTGGTAATGCTCTAAAGTTTTCAAAGTGTTGCAATAAGCTAAGAGCTTTTTGTTTGTTTCTTGCTCTAAGTCCAGCTTCTTCCTTGATGAGTGTTAGTTCCTTTAAAACATACTCATTTTGTTGTTTTATTTTTAGAGTTTCTAATGGGGCGTGCTCATCACTCAACAATGCCTTAAGCTCAGCAATTGCCCTCTTATTAACATCAGTATTCGAATCTTTTTGATATAGTTCTAATTCAGTAGCTACATCAATTTGAAGCGTATGGAATTTTAACATTTCGTTAATATTAACAATTAGACCTTGTGCTATTGTAAAATCAATATCAACTGATAACTGATTATTAATTCTAGCTAAAAATCTATCTGAATGCGATTTGATAAAGGTTTTTTCTGTTGAATTATTTAGTTTATCAACATCCGTTTTAACAAATTCTTTATATTTTTCAAGGGAAATTAAAACAATATCTTTATGATATCCAGCAACCATTGCTCTTTCATTTTCTTTAATAGATTCAATAGTTGAGTTTATCGGATCATTTATATCCATCGCATATTTTTGGCGAGCTTTTTCATAATTTTCAAAATTCGTTAGTGAGTCTGGTTTAGGCAAATTATGAAATGACTTTTTATCGTATTGAATAACTTCAAGATCAATCCGAGCTTTCTCTTCACGATATTTTTTAATTAGGTCATCACGTTCTTTCGACAAATTTTTAACAAGTTCATTTAATTCGCTAACCTTTGAAGCAAGACTTTCAGGTGTGTAAGTTTCACCACCAGATGATGAGTTAACTGAAAGTATTTTTTCATATGTTTCTCTTGCGGCAGCAACCTTATCCTTAACTACTTCAAGAATCTTATATTTTTGTTGTTCCTCTGATAAAACATTAACTAAATCATTAATTACAATTTTACGCAATTCATGTTTTGATTGTGAAATAACAATAGCATCCTCGATTGCTTTCTTCTTTTTATTAATAATTTCAATAGTATCAGAGTTATCAGGTAGATTTTTATCAATCTCATCTAATAAAGCATTAGCATCCTTGGCGGATTCGGTTTCTACTAATGAAGGAGAATTTTTAATTTTATCAGACTCAAGAATTGCTCTCTTAACTACGTCAATAAGTTGCGTTTGTCCAGTTAAAATCTTAACAGCATCTTGAGCAGTGACATCAGAGGTTGTAGATTCTTTCCCTTTGGCATATGTGTCTATCTGCTTGATTGCATCATTAACCTTAGCTTCTATAGGTTTTAGATTAGTTGAAGATGGATATGATTTAGATTGAACATCTTCATTTCTTGCTCGAATCTGATCCTTATGAAATGCCAAGTCTAAATCATCATTTATGGCCTTGGATTGTCGTGCAGAATCAGCGACCTTGGCAACATCAGGAAGATTATTAACATTAGCAATCTGTCTTATAACTAAATCAATTTCATTTTTGGTTCTCTCTGATGAGGCAATAGCTTGTGGAACTCTTGAACGTTTGTCAGTATGAGCATTATATTCATCAGAAGTTTTTTCAAATCTAGCAATATTATTTTCAATATCTTTAACATAAGAGACCATTGCTTTAATCTTATTTACCTTATCAAGAATTTCATCTTTTTCAGCTTTTGATAACCCTGGTTGGCGAGACTGATTTAATAATTCATTATAAGCATAACGCAATGATGTTTCACCTTCGGAAATCGGCTGTGAAGAATCCTCATGTTGATAATTTTTATTAATTAGTTTTTCAATACTCTTTATTTGCGATTCGAGGCTGCTATCTTTTCTCTTATCTCTTAGATTTTTTAATTTTTCATCTGCAAGATTACTTAATTTATTAACTAATTCAAAATCAACAGGTGTTGCTTGAAGCGCTATTTTAATATCAGATTTTACTTTTTCAATTTCTGCAAAATCTTGTGCAAATTGATGTTTAATTTCATCATCATCTTTAATTTCATCAATTAATTTATCCAACTCATTTAAGGTAGAATTAACTTTTCTGATAATTTTTGCACTTTCTTGGATGCTATTTGTAATACCAATTACACTGTCAATTGACTTTGTATTGCTGAATTGATTAGCTTTTTGATTATCAAATTCAAAACCTTTCAATAATACATCATTTAATAAATTATTTATTTGTGTAGCACGGTCAGCAAGAATTTTTTTTGTACTATTCAATTTATCCAACTGCGTTTGTTCATAATCAGTATAAGAATGTGGTTTTTCATTTGTTGGATTAAATGTTAAAAGTGCATAGTCCTCAACTTCACTACGTGTTTTTGCGGCATCATTTTGATAACGGGTAGTTTCTATAATTGCTATTAGTTTATATTTTTGAATTTGGTTAAGAATATCTTTTGAAACAATGGGATTATAATTAATTGATGTTATTTTTTTTGAATCAATATTTAATTTTTCAAAGATTTTAGCCAATAAATTAATGTCAACACTTTGAGTTTTTATGTTATTTAACTTTTCACTAGTTAATTGACTTATTTTTAATAAATCATATTCTTTTAATTTAGCAATTTCTTGCGACGTTCTTTCTTGTAAATAAGCTAACTGTGCCTTTTGCAAAGTTCTTAGTTGTTCCCTAATACTATATTTTTTACTAATAATTTGCTGTGTAGATAAGTCAGAAAGAATGTTCTCGCTTAAAATTTGGTTTTTTAAATCAGTTGCTTTTTGTAGAACATCCTTGCTTAAATACTTAGTCTTAGTATTGGCATCAAAACCATTAATATTAATAATAGTATCTTCAATCTCTCTTGCAATATTAGCTAATTCAAGTCTAGTTTCAACCAATGTTGAGGCTAGATTATTGATTTCTACTACTCTTTTTTGGACTTCGCTAATGCTAATATTAGGATTATATAAATCACTTAATTGTTTAAGAAGAATATTTAATTCTTGTTCATTTAGTAATTTAGGATTATTTTTATGGACTTGCGTAAATTCTTTAATAACATTTGAAATTTCATTATCAACATATTGCACATAATTGATTCTATTCATAAAATCAATTACCTTATTAATAATTTCTTGTTTATTGTGTTTATCAAAATCAACGATATTAATTAAATTTTTATATGCTTTCTCTTTTAAAATAGATTCAAAATGTTGAGTTAAATTATTAATATTCACATTCTTTACATATTGAACAAATAAACCAAAATCATCAATGATTTGTTTTAAAGAGGTTTCTTTATCATTTAAAGCCTTTTCGTAAATATCAAAGTTTGCTTTGGCTAATTTTAGATCAGCTATTGTTAATGAATTATCAATTTTAATAGAAACGATATTCTTGTAATAATCGAATAAAGCTATGTAATTTTTAGTTACTTGATAATTTAAAATTTCATTTAGAGATTCTTGCGTAATCATTTCGTTTCTAATTACAAATGTAATCATTTGATCAAACACATTCTTATTTTGATACACAGAATTGGTTAATAAAATTTGATCACCAAGTAACTGAAGTTGTTCAGATAAATTCTTATCAGTTTTTCTATCAATTGACTTCTTAAGAATTTCTGATGTAATAAATAAGATATTAGCATCAACACTTTTTTCAATACTATGAATTGTTTTTTCATAAAAATCATTGAATTCTGCATATTTAGTCATGCTTCTAATATCCATTAATTTATTTTCAACCAATTGCTTATTTATGGATATATCATTAATTCTAAAATCATTAAACAATATATCATCTTCAATTTGTTTAATAATTTGCTCAATATCACCACGTAATGCTTTTGTTGGCAGCATTTTCTTTAATTCAGCAATATTTTCATCAAAACTGTTATTTGGAACCAATAAATATTTCTCAATTAATTCCCTTTGCAATTCAGTTTTGGCGCTTAATGACTCACTGTATTTATTAATTCAATTAAATTGTTGTTCTTTACTTAATTGATTAAAATTTGAAAGGCTTATTTTTATATCAGTTAAGTCGACTGAATCAAATTGATTCTTAATATCTATTTCCCTAATTCTTGATGCCTGATCTCTCAATAATTCTTCAATGTTTTTTAAATCATTTTTACTAAGTTCTTCACTATTTATTAATCTTTTAACATATTTAATTATGTAATCTTTCTGAAAATTTTTAATGTTATCTAAGGCAATAAATTTTTCAACAGCAGATGACTCAGGATTTGATAATGTTAATTTAACAAGGTTATTAAGATTATTAAACTGCGATTGTTGTTTTGGACTGAAGGATAATTTCTCAACCACTTTATTAAAAAGTAGATTACTATTTTCAAGTTGTTTTAATAATCTGTCATTATTTTTTGGAGCGGTAGTTTTATGGTTAGAGTTAGTCAAATACATTGCTACAAGAGTTGATGCAGTAGCAATGGTTGCCATAACAACAGCAGCCGTTCTTTTCTTAGTTATTTTGTTCATTATTTATCCCCTTCTTTATCTTCATGAATTTTTACCATGAAATCAAAATGATCATATGCCTTTAAAATTTGTGGTTCATTCCATTCTTTTCCGCCACGTTGACCTTTTGGATGATTTTTTTGATGGTAATCAGGATAACCACGCCCTTGTTGATTGTTTGCTTGTTTTGTTTTATCAGTTCACTTTGATGCAAACATTTCGGCAAAAACATATGCCTTAATATTAACATCATCTGGATGAGCTTTAACTAGTGGATTGTTATTTATTTCATTTTCCTCCATAGTATCTTTCGGAGGATAGAAATATCATTTTGAGTAACCCGATAAAGTCATTTTAAATGAAGCGTCGTTTCTATTTATATTATTTTGTATTAATAATTCATATCATGTGTGTAGCACACCAAAATCTTTTTTTCCATTTTCCTCAAAAACAACTGGTATTGTATATCCAAAAGGAATTCAGTTTCTAAAGGTATTAGATGTAAAATCAAGATCGGCCCCTGTTTGTGTTCAATATGAAAACATTTTGCCGTTAGATAACATTGCATGTTTGAAGTTTCTACCACTACCATCTTGAGCGAAGATAAAGCCTTTTGAATTATCTATTTTAATTTTATATTTTAAGTTATTATGCGAATTTGAAAGATCAAAGTTTGTGTATTCACTCTTCATTGCTTCTTCTAATGTTAATTTATACAAATCAACATTTCGCGGCTTCTGAAGCTTACCAAATAATAAATCATCTCATTGTTGACTACTAAACGAAACATCCTCACGAATGAATTTAAGATTGTGGTTTAATAGATGTTTATTTGCACCTTCCGCAATGGCATTCATTAGGTTAACATTCATATTTCTATTGTTTCAACCCGCTTTTTTTGCCTCAAATATTTTATGTTGCTGAACAAAAGTTTTATTTTGTTGAAGTGTTTGGTTTTCTTGCCCTAAATCAGTTTTTGTAACCCTAAAAAATGGCAAAGTTTTAAATGTAATTCAAACATCATTAAATGTTAAAGTTCTATCAGCTACATCATTGAAAAAGTTTTGATTTGAATGGCTTGAAGGATGCTTATATACAACCTTAAGATTAATTTTTGTCTTCTTGGTTGAAGTATCGGTTTGTAAGAATTCAGGTGCTCATGAATTAGAAGTTGCAGTTCTTGTAATAAACACCCTAACATTAGTGGTATTGTAAGGTAAATTTCCGTTATTTTTTAGAATAGCAAAGACATCAAATAAGTTAAGCAATCCTTGATTTTGCGTGATATCTAATTCAGTTACATTTGATTGATTATTTATCTTGTTAATTTCTTCAACAAAGTTTTCATACAAAGTACTTGATTTAGGTTTTATTTCCCTTATTTTCTCAGCATTATTTTTATTCAAATAATCAAATAAGAAGATATTATTGCTTGAATCATTAATTCAGCTATTTAAATTATTAAGATTTGAGAAAATAGCTTTTAGTGCTTCTTGCTTAGCAGCTACAGAAGAATTTTTATTCATCAATGCCTTATCTGTATTTAATTGTTGCGTTACGGCTGAATTATGTATTGCGTTGTATGAGTTAATTATATTAGCAAAGACACTATTTGATGAATTGTTTTGTTTGAAATTATCTCCAGCAACCAAATTAAGCATATGCTCAAGCACACTTTTAGAAACAACCTCAGTATAGAAATTAATTAAATTACCAACTGCTCTTTTAGCGGCATCGAAATTGCCAGAACCATATATTAGATTATCGATTGCTTCTAGAGCGGTAATTATTTTTTCAATAGCTTCATAGTATTTCTTAAAATCATCTTTTACTGCGTTCTCAGTCGAGGCATTAATATCTTGATTAAAGTTTATATTTAATTGCTGTACTGCAAGATTGTTAAAATCAGAAGGAAGAGCAGTATTTGCTTGGTTTATCTTTTGAATATTTTGTTTAATATCATTTATACCATTAATATTATCGCTGCTTGTAGTATTTAATTTTCCATCTAATAATTTTATTATGTTAAAGATATTATTCGTACTTTGATCTTTCATTTCTTCATTAAATGAATTAATTTGGATCTTCAATTGTTCGGCAGCATTCTTTGTTAATGTTTTAATAGCTTGATAGTCATTTTCTAAGGTATTCGAGGTATTTCTTAACTCTTGTGAAATTAACTTATAGTTTGAAGTATCTTTATTTAAGACTTGACCAGCTAAGGTCACATTATTTTCAAAACCATTAATCAACTTATCAATATTAAATAAAACACTTAATTTTTTAGCTCGCTCAGTGGTCAATTGCTTATTACTATTATCTATTGAAACTTGCTGTGATTTAAACAATTTAACATACGAATCCAATCTATTCTTGACAATAGTTAAATGATTTTTTTCGAATTTAATGATTGCAGCTATTTGATTTGTAAGAGCTTCTTTGGCTTTTAATAATTTTTCGTTGGCATCTTTAATGTTTGCTAACGTATCAAGAGATAAATTAGTTGGCAACGAAACTGCATTATTAGTAAAACTCTCTTGCAAAGGCGTCTTTGTTTTATCAGATCCAATATTTGTGTATGAAGAAGTTAGAAAATTATTTGCTTCATCAATTTGTATTCTTAACTCACGTAATTCTTCACGTTTTTGATCCTTAAGTTTTTGAACTACACTTTCAGTTGGATTTGTAAGTTTAAAGATAGAAGCTAGTTTATTTTCTTCATTATGAATCTCATTTTTTAAATTATTTTTAGCTTCATCGACCGCTTGCTGCAACGAAGTATATAAATTCATCATTGTAGCACTTTCCTTGGTCTTGTAATCATTATCGGAGCTAGTTGGTATAAATGCTTCTGCTTGAGTTATAGCATTTTTAAGTTCGATGCTGTTTTTTAGACTAATATCAAAGCTATTTTTCCCTACTTCTAAATAAGTTTCTTTTAGGGCTTCCAAGCCACGAACATCAATAGCATCGCGGTTGCCTAATTCAACTAATAAATTATCAAGAATTTTTCTTAATGGTTTTTTAGCTTCTTCATCTAGGTCATTTGAGCTTGTTAATTTACTTAATTTATCTGAATATGAAATTAAAATATCAATCTTCTTAGCATTACTTTCAATTAATTTATGTTTTGCTTCAATTTCAAGAGTAATCAAAACTCCAAAGTAAAAATTATCTTTCGATTGTGCTGCTTGTGTTTTTTCTACATTATTAAATTCTGTTTCAAGAGTTTGAATAGCTTTGGTTAAAGCTTTTGATTTGTTTGTTGCAGCCTTACCTTTTGTGACTTGTTCCTTAGCACTTGCAACAACAACAGCCAAATCAGCATACTTTTCGAATAGCGAATGTGAAGATAAAACTTCTGATTTTATATTATCAATCGCATTTATATCAGTAGCATTAATAACCTTTGAAATAGCATCTAATCTCTCTTTGAATCTAGTAGTTCTATCTTTTTTCAGTTCATCAAAAATCGTTTGGTTTTTATCCTTATATTTATCCAATGTTGTTAGCATATTATTTTCATCGCTAAATGCTTTTTCAATTTCAGTATATGCTGTTTTTCTTGAATTATATAAAGCTTGGTATGCAAGATGTTGGCTTTCCAGCGTTTTAGTTGCTGCGTCAATTTTTGAAGTTATAGTAATAGGTGCAAATACATCAGCTGGTAGTTCGGGAATCGAGTCATTTACAAATTGACCTATGTTTTTCTGATCAATTTCATAACCATATTTTTGGCCTTCAAAACTAAACTCTCCTAACGAATCATAAGTTGCTAAGATTGTTCTTTGTTTTTCGATTAATCTCTTGAATTTGGTTACTATTTCATCTAGAATTTGCATTTGATTTAGGTCACTATTTACCTTTGAATCTTTTGCAAATAATTCTAACTTTTCAACATATTTGGTTAGCATCTCTTTAGCAGCGGCTGCGCCAGTATTGTTTCTGCCTTCTTTATAGGTCATGCTTGATGATTCATCTTTTAGAGTTTTTATATTTTTGTTTAATTCAATTATTTTCTCTAATCTCACAACTAATGAAGATAAATCAGCTTTCTTTTGACTTAAAATTGAAAACTTAGATGGATCATTATATGAAGACTTAGCATCATTTATTTGCGTTTCAAATTGTTTCTTTAAATTATCAAAAACATCCTTGATGGGACCATCAGTAACTGAAAGTTTTGCTACTTTTTCCTCATTTTCCTTAACTGCCTCTGCTAGCGATAAAATAGTTTTAAGATTTGTTTTTACAATTTGAAGTTTTTTATTTACTTCATTAACTTCTTCAACATATTTAGCTTTATCATTGTTATAAACAATATCCTCAAGTTCTTTAGTATATTGTGAAATTAATCCATCAGTTCCAATTAATGATTCCTTAACCTTAGAATCATATGTTTGCGCATTAAACTTGCCTTCAACTTCTTTTTTGAATGCCTCAAATCTATCTCTTTGGTTTTGTTTTAATTGCTCAAAAGGTACTGATTCTGCAAATGCATTGCGTAGTTCAGTGATTTTATCTTCAATTAGAGCTGTAGAAGCATTTTGGCCTGGAACTGACTTAACTAAAGCATCTGCTAGGCGTTTGTATGCATCAGCACTTCTACTATTATTTTTCTTTAGCTCTAGTAATCTTTTTGAAACAGCTAGTTGTTCTTCGATTAGATTTCCTAGTGTTTCCATTCGTTTAGTTTCGGCTAAAACATCATTTACATCTGTAGAGTTAACCTTAGGCATAACTTCGTTGTCTGCATGTGTGACAGTTTCACTAATGTTTGCAATAAAGCCTTCAATAGTTAAGTTATTTTCAAAATTAATCATTGGAGACTCATTCATTTTATTTTTTAGCTCATTTAGTTTATTATCAACTTGTGATTTAGTATTTTTAAATTCATCTTTTCTAAAACTAATATCAACTTTTGAAGCTAATGCTTGCAATTCTTCGAATTTAGCTTTATCATAATTTGATTTATTAAACTTATCTTGAGGATCTGATTTTTGGCTACTAATTAAATCATCAAATTTTAGTTTTAGTTTTTGCAACTCTGAACCATTAGTTAAACTAGGCGTTTGTACTAAAACCGAAAAATTATTATTTTTTTCTTCATTTAAAAATTTATCAATTTGCTTTTCTAAACGATTTTTGGCATCATTAAATAAACTGTGAATTTCCTGTTTTTTAACCATAAATTGATTAATTAAATATTCAATTCTTTGTTTTTGATTAACAAGGTCAGCCTTTGTTGTGCGGTAATTTGAAATATAAGCGCTAAATTTAGCGATTTCTTCTTCTATTTCCTTATCAATCTTTTCAAAAATATATCTTTGTGATTTATCATTTTGGTCTGATTTATATTGATTATCTCTTACAGCTTGTAAGCGTACAATAGCATCCTTAACTTCTTTCGATATTTCAATCTTTGCATTAATTTCATTTAAGGCAATAATTTTATCATTAATTTCAGCTAAGGAATCATTCAGCGATCCTCTATTAACATTTATAACTTGTGTAAAAGCGGTATATAACTCAAAATATTTAGTCTTATCAACTTTTGATAACTCAATAGCAGACAATTTTGTTTTTTCCAGTAAGCTATGTTGTGAACCAATTTTAGCTACTATCTTATTAGTATCATTAATTATATTTTGATAGTTAAAAGTGATACGTTGTGCTGTGCCATCAATTTGGAAGTTCTTTGATTCAATTTCCCTTTGAATTGCCTTAATTTTTTCTTCTTCAGTTTCTTTGATTAATTTATCATATAAACCTTTTAGTTCGCCTTGTAAAGCATCAATGCTTGAAATCATACCATCAATAGTTTTTTGAGCACTATCAATAGCACTAAGACCATCTTCACTAGCTTTTTCAAATATTGATATATCACCATTAATTAAAGCAAACGGATCATTATTAATTTTTAAATTGTTGGATAAATCAGCATCAGCAATTTTATTATTTCCTAATAAAATTTTTTCTTTAGTTAATTTGTCTTTTGCTACTTCAAGTTTAATTTTTTGAGTTTGATTAGCGATATCAACATTTTGTTTTGTAATTCATGTCTTATTATGAATCTCAGGATTATATAATTCTTTTTCAATTATTGTGTGATATTTTTCAATTAAAGTATCTGTTTGGGTATTTAAAACTTCGAGTCTATCAACTGTTGTTCTTATTTGATCTCTTGCTTCCATTGTTTTAAATAAATTATTATTAGTCGAATCAGCTTTTAGCGCATGATACACTTTTTTTGCTTCGTTATTTTCGACTTCAAGTTGCTTAATAGACAATTCGAATGTTGCCGCAACCTCGATAGATTCACGTAAAATATCAAATTTATTGGATATTAATTGGCGCTTGTCGCTCTTTTCTTTTTCTGATAAAGTTTTATCATCTTTAATAGCATCAACTTCCGCTTGAAGACTATTTAATGTTTCTAAAAATTTAGATTCAACAGGAGTAGTTTTACCTTCTTCACGTCGAGACGAAAATGTATCATCAATAAGTTGAGCAATGATTGCTGATTGAGTTGATGATTCGAGTTTTGAACGTTTATTTTCAAAATCATTCAAAGCTGTTGATAATTTAGATTGAATATCATCCAAATCATGTTGTGTTGGATCGGCTAGTGCTTCATCAGCTAATCTCTTCAATTTTTGAATTTCATTTAATTCCTTACCCAAATATGTTTTAACTTTTTCTTTATTTTTAACAATAGCCAAAATTTGAGCAGTTTCATCCTTTGTATTTTCTAATCTTTTAGCACTAACCACTTTCTTAGAATATTCATCCTGTAATTTTTTGAGCTTAGCAATCTCTATTTCTTTTTGTTCGTGGGTAAGCTTATAATCTTCCATAATTAATTTAATATCAGCACTAATACGTGCTGTTTTAAATGATAAATCTTTAGCCACTGGCGAGTCAGGATTATTTTTTCACACTTTTTTTATAGCTTCCAATAACTTGTTATTGTCTTCAAAAATCGGGCTAGATTGATGCGACAACCTTGCAACATCAAAGAAATCAAGAGCATCCTTGATTAAACCACCCGCTATCTCTTTTTGACCATTAGGTAAAATAGCTTTTTCATCTTCAAAAACAGACATTTCCTTACGTGTTGCAGTTGAATAAATTGAAGCCAATCCTAATAATTTAGTTTTTAAACTATCATATGTCTTTTTAATGGTTGGATAATATTTATTTATATTAACGATTTTTGAAACTTCGCCTTCGATTCCTTCAATAATAGTTTCAATTTCCTTCTTGTTGGCAATTCTTTCATATTCGCTATATTCCTCAAATTTACTACTTAAATCGGCAAGAGAAGTATTCTCAAAGTCAATTTCATTAATAGCTAAAAGTGCTTGTTGCACATTTAAAAGCGTAGAATCATCATTTACAAAAGTTTTGTTGTATCTATTTTTTCCGGATGTAAATTTCAACTGTTTAGATAATATGTTGAATTGTTCTTTATAGAAATTTTTAAGGGTATTATTAGTGTCAATATCACTTAATATCTGATTTATAGTTGAAACATATTCAAAGAAACCAGCACTACTTTTGAATTCTTGATTTTCAATTTTGTTAATAAGCTCTTGTTTAAAATTTGCATCTTGAATTTTATTAATTTCTTCCTTCGCATCATTAAGTAATTTATTCGCAATAGCTATTTCATTTAACGCCCTATACAAATCGGAATGAATTTTATATGCTGGAGTTTTTAATTTGTTGGTTGAAGGGTCTGTATCTTTAACCTTATTATTTGCTTGAATAATAGCAAAATCAATAGCACCAATAAACTTGCTATCAACTTGTTGTTTAATTTTATCTGCTTGTGCAATTAAGTCTTTCACCTTGTTTAAGGTAGTTTCATCACTGCCAAAATAGTCTGATGTTTTGTTGATTATTGTTGATATATAGTCACTTATAACTTGTGAAGCCGTTATTTTTTTTGAATCTTGCAGTCCTATAACTTCAAATGATAGATTTCCTTTATTTTCTATTACAAACTTCTTAATAGCATCTAGTTCATCATAAATGATTTGTTTTATTGTCTGGTCTAAATCCATTGTTGCAACTTGGTTTTTTGCCTCAACAATTTGTGAATAAATTTTTTGAATTTCACCTTCATTATTAATTGATTCATCTTTAAATAAATCATTACTTTGTGTTGTGAACAATGTATCCAAGACATCAACAACACTATCCCTAGATAAAACATTTTGTTCAAGTTTGCCGTTGATAAAATCAATTAATTTTAGAACCTTAACATTCTTAATACTGATATTAAGTCTATCTGTTTTTTGAATATTCTTTAAGACAAAAACATTCATTTTTAATTCTAGATCAAATGCTATCTTGTCTTGCTTAGCAATTATTTTTTCAACCTCATCAACAAATTTTTGTTTATCATCATAAGTTTGCTGACTAGCATTATAGATGTCTAGTTGTTTATTAAACTCATTTTTTAAATCTGGTGACTTAACTAAATTGCCTAGTTGTTCTATAGCATCACGTGCTATTTTTGCACTGTTTGAATCAACAAGCATTAAACTACTTACCATTCTTCTTAAAATATTTCTTTGATCAAGCATATTTCTAATAGCCGAGACAGCATCAGCTGTTTGATTGCTAATTTTATTTGCGATTAATTGATTTGCATAATTAATTGCTGTTTGTAATTTATTTTTTGATTGCTCCGAAAGCATTTCATCATACTTATTTAAAAATATTCTAGCCTTCTTTTGCTCTTGAACCAAGTCATCATGAGCTTTTGTATCTATTGACTTATATTCAGTATTATGAAGAAAAGGAACAATAGCAGCTAAAGTAATAGCTGGTATTGCAGTTAATAAAGAAGTTACAATAACACCTTTTTTTACTTTTCTATGCTTCTTTTCTAAATCTAAATTTCTTTCATTCATGTTTCCTCCTTTATTATTTAACCAAACAAGTTAAATAAACCTTTACTGCGTTGTGCTACGGTTCATAATAGCCCATCACTATCTGTATTCATGTAAACCAAGTAATCTGCTAAATATGCTATTGCTACACTTAACAAAGCAAGAAATAAAAGAATAAAAATTGTTCCAATGATTATTGATACCTTTATTTTTCGATTTATGGCTTTTTCGCTTGCTAAATGAACAGGCTTTACATTGTCCATAATTTTGCCCTCCTCCATTATTTAAATTGAAAATTTAACTGTTATTGAATACAATAAAATTTTTGTAAATTCATTTAATAGTTTAAACTAAAAAACATATTTTTTAAATAAATACTTATTTAAGTTCGCATTTTTTTGCTTATTTTAAGCGCTTTTTTTAAAAAAATAATTAATTTTTGGGTTAAAAAATGTTTTTTTTTTTTTTTTTTAGAGCTTAATTTAAGTTGAAAAATAATTATTTGTAATAATAAAATACTTAATAACAAAAAACAAAATATTTTTTTCTTTTAAAATATAGAATTTATAATTTTTAAGACAAAATTGCTAATTTTGTTAAATTTTAATGTTTAAGAATATAACACAATTTAAGGAATTATCTATATTATAAAAATCCCTAATATTTTGTTTTTTTAAGTTATTTTAGAATTATTTAGAATTATAATTATTAATATTAAATTAATTATTTTATTATTTATGGAGTATAAATAAAATGAAGGCAAAAATAGCAATTAACGGCTTTGGTAGAATAGGCCGTTTAATCTTTAGAAAAATATGAAATGATGCAGATGTTGAAATTGTTGGAATCAACGACCTAACTGATGCAAAAACATTAGCGCACTTATTAAAATACGATACAGCTCATGGCGTGTTTCCATTTAGTGTTTCAAACACTGAAAAATCAATAATTGTGGAGGGTAAAGAGTTTCCAATATTTAGTGAAAAAGATCCTGCTCAACTCCCTTGAAAACAATTGGCAGTCGATGTGGTTGTTGAAGGTACAGGTAGATTCTTAACAACTGAACTAGCCCAACTACATATTAATGCTGGAGCAAAAAAAGTTTTAATTACGGCCCCTTCAAAAAGTGCGGATGTAAAAACTATAGTTTATTCAGTTAATGAAAATATTTTAACAAAAGACGATGTTGTTGTTTCTGGGGCATCATGTACAACAAACTGTCTAGCACCTGTTCTAAATGTTTTAGAAAATGAATTCGGTATTGAAAAAGGCTTCATGACCACTGTACACTCATTCACTGCAGACCAAAGATTACAAGATGCACCTCATTCAGATTTAAGAAGAGCGAGAGCTGCTTCCTCAAATATGATTCCAACCACAACAGGTGCGGCTAAATCGATAGGTAAGGTTATCCCAACGCTAAAGGGTAAAATGAATGGTATTGCTTTAAGAGTTCCAACTATTACAGGGTCAATTATCGATGTTACTGTTGAGCTTAAAAGAGATACAACTGTCGAGGAAATTAATAAGGCAATGAAAAATGCAAGTTCAGAATCTTTTTTCTATACTGAAGATCCTATTGTTTCTAGTGATATTATTGGTTCAACCGCTGGTTCAATATTTGATGCTCAATTAACTCAAGCATTAGAAGTTGATGGCAAAAAATTATACAAAGTTTATGCATGATATGATAACGAATCGTCGTTTGTTAATCAATATATAAGAACATTAAAGCATCTAGTTAACATAAAATAAACAATAAAAAAACCTGCTTTAAAGCAGGTTTTTTTCTAATTATTTTGTCTTAAAGATATCATCAAATATTTCTTCATAATACTTCACAGGTACAAAAGTAACTTCTTTTTTAACTTCCTCTGGTACATCAACTAAATTTTTAATATTGTCATATGGAATAAATATTTTTTTAATTCCAAATTGACATGCAGCTAATGATTTTTCTTTCAGTCCACCAATTGGTAATACTTTACCTCTCAACGTTATCTCGCCAGTCATACCAATGTTTGCGGGAACCGGTTTTCTAGTTAGCGCACTAATTATAGAAGTAGTAAATGTAACACCGGCTGATGGTCCGTCTTTTGGAATAGCGCCCGCTGGTACGTGGATGTGAATTGCCTTATTATCAAAATCAAAATTAATTCCGAATTTTTCAGCATTTGCTCTCACATAACCTAAGGCAATTTGTGCAGATTCCTTCATAACTTCCTTTAAATGACCGGTTAATTTTATCCCGTCTTTGCCCGGAAATGTAGTAACCTCAATGGCTAGTGTAGAACCTCCAAAGCTTGTGTATGCAAGGCCATTAACAACACCGATTTGATCTCTATTTTCGTTTTCATCATCTTCGAATCTAATTGGGCCTAAGAAATCAACAACAACATCTTTAGAAACTCTAAATTCATCCTTAATTTCATTATCTAATATTTTCACAACTATTTTACGAGCTATATTATCTAATAAACGTTTGAGCTCACGGACACCGCTTTCTCTTGTATATGAAAGAATTATAAATTTTATAACCTCATCATCAATTTGGATTTGCGATTCCTTAAGCGAATTCTGTTCTAAAACTTTGGGCATTAAGTGTGCTTTAGCTATTTCTAATTTTTCGGCAGTGGTATATGTTGACAATTCTAGTAATTCAACACGATCAACTAATGCGGGTGGGATCGAATCAAAATAGTTGGCAGTAGCTATGAATAAAACCTTTGATAAATCATATTCAAGGTCAAGATAATGATCTTGAAAATTAGCATTTTGTTCAGGGTCAAGAACCTCCAACATAGCGCTAGTTGGGTCGCCTCTAAAATCAGAAGACATTTTGTCTATTTCGTCAAGAAGAATAACTGGGTTAGAAACACCTGCCTTTTTAATAGCGGAGATAATTTTCCCAGGCATTGCCCCAACATAGGTTTTTCTATGCCCTCTAATTTCGCTTTCATCTTTTACACCACCAAGCGATACCTTGATAAATTTTCTTTTTAAAGCTTCCGCAATGGATTTTGCTAATGTGGTTTTCCCTGTTCCCGGAGGACCAATCAAGGTTAAAATAGGAATATTATTAACTGGATTATTCAAGGTATCACCAGTTTTATGAACGAATAATTTTGTATCAATAAAATGGTCAGAATCATTTTTAATAGGCAAATAATCACCAGTTTCTTTTTGATTTTGTTTGTGAGTAAGAACTGAAATAAATTCTAAAATTCTCTTTTTTGGTTTTTCAAGTCCAAAATGGTGTTTATTTAAAACTTCTCTAACATGATTTATATCAATTAATTCTTTACTTACTTTTCTTCATGGTAATGCCAAAATTAAATCAATGTATGTTTTAGAGATATTTGCCTCTGGGCTCGAAGCCATCATGGCAGCCAAGCGAGCTTGTTCAGTCTTTAATGCTTCGATTACATATTTAGGAAACTTGCGGCTAGTTTCTGGGTCTTTTTCCATATTTTCGGCATTATTTTGTGATTCATCATTAAGCATTTGTCTTAACTGCTTCATCTTTTCGCGAAGAAGAAAATCTCTTTGTGAGCTTTCCATTTCTTCATTTAATTTCTTAGTTATTTCTATGTCAATATTTGTTGACTCTTTTTTTCAAGCTAATCTATCAGCGATATTTTTAATAAGATCGTAAATATCTAAAGACAAAAAACCTAATAGTTCATCTCGAGTAAAGGCTTCTCTAATAATTGCAAAATTTTTTCATATCAATTCATCGATTTTTTCTTCCTTGTTATATTTAACCAGTGAATTCATTTGCATTGCAAAATCTTTGACTTTTTCAAAATTAAATACCTGTTTAGAAATTGACGAAAAATTTTTATCTGTTTGCGGTTCAAGTTTTAAAACAAAATTATTTAAGTATTCAATAGAATTTTTTATTTTTTCAATATCAACCTTTTGCCCTTTTTCATTTTTGTATTCAAATGAAGCATATATTAGCGGTGCTTCCGGGTTGGTATCAGACGAATGAATTTCATTAATTTTAACAATTTTATCTGCATCAAGGCTTATTTTATAAACACCTTTATTTTCCGATGATTCTTTGATAAGAGCTACAATGCCATAATCTTCTAGCATTGACGAAGAGGTAATTACTTCGGCATTTATATATTGCTCCTTAATAAAAGTTATTAATATCTTATTATTAGATTCCTTACTATCCAATGCACTTTGTAAGGCAAGAACCGAATTTTTCTTTCCTACTCTTATTTCATCCATTGATTGTGGCAGTATTATCTGCTTCTTAACTGGTATAAAAGGTAATTGCATTTTTTTCCTCATTTCATTTTATTAAATTCTATTTACGTTATTATTTTTATTTGCTAATTTAGGAAAAAATAGCGAATTATTTTGAAACAATAACTAATGCCGGTTTAATAGTTCTATCATTTAGTTTATAACCAATATTTTTTACTTCTAAAATTGTATCTTTTTCTAAATCTGATGCAGCCAATTCATAAACTTGATGAATATTAGAATCAAACTTATCACCAACACTTGGAATAATTTTGTTCAATCCAAAATCAGACAGAATATTTTCAACCTGATTATATAACATATGAAATCCGACGATAAAATTTTTCAATGTATCATTATCAATTTTTTTAGCAGCAAGAATTGCTTTTTCAAAATTATTTATAGGTTGAATTATATTTTCCATAAAAGATTGAAGTGCATATTTCTTTGCTTCAGCAATTTGTTTTTCTTGATGATCATTATTTTTTTGTTTATGATCACTAATTAAGTCTTGGGCCTTCTTTTGAATTGCAATAACCTCATCCTTAAATTTATTAGCTTCGATTATTGATTTAACTCTTAACTCCTCTTTTTCGTTGTTAATTTTTTCGATAGTTTCTTCCAAAGATTTAATTCTATCTTTTTTTTCTGAAAGTTCATTTGTAAGAATGACATTTTTTTCAATTACTTTTTTTGTTCAATCATCTAGATCAGCGACTGAAACTAATTTAAGAACATAACTTTTTTTCTTAATCCTATAACCAAGTAAATCATCAGCTTCACTCTTACCTTTGTTTAATATTTCATTAATAATAGGATCAACATCATCATAATCTCAAACGTATGAAAAGTGTGTTATTTTTTCTTTGTGATTTTCTTTCTCACATAGCTCAAAATTTACTTTTTCGTATTTTTTAAAATCTCACATTATTTATCTCCTTTTTGCACTATTTTTGCCAATATGTCTAACGTTTCTAATGATTCATCAATATCAATATTCTTAGGCCCCATAATTGAGATTTCCTTAATATTTTTATCGTTCTCAAAGTCAATTTTTTTACTAATAATATTTAAATTTTCTCTTGAAAAATCAAGCTTAATTTTATTGTCTTCATCCAAATTATTTTCAATCATTGATCATACCGAATGTTTTTCGATGAGATCTAATAAGTCAACCAATTCCTCACGAGATATATCTTTTGATAAAATCATTGCGTTTTTGTTATAGGTTTTATTTTGAATCTTTTCTTCAAAAACGAAAATAGTTTTTACAAACTTTTCTAATATTTTTTCATAATTGCCTATTCTTTCTTTAAATAAAGGTAACAAAGCCTTAGCTCTTTCGGCCAATTCAATTAAAGGCGTATCAATTAGTCTTTCTTTAAATAGTCTCACGGCAATTCTCAAATCATTTAAAGCAATATCATCGCTAAAATCAAAAATTTTATTTTGCACATTACCACTACTGGTAACAATAACAATAACTGCTGAAGACGTATCAAGAGGTGTCAATTGAATACTTTTTAATTTTTCATCTTTATTATTGGAAGTTGCAACAACAGTAAAATGTGCCATTTTACTAATCAAATTAGCAGCTTCATCTAATGTAGAATCTACACTCAATCTTTTCTTTACAAGAATATCACTCAAACTTTTATTAAAAAACTTTTTTGGATTATATGCAATATATTTCGTATAGTATTCAAGGCCTTTAGTTGAAGGTATTCTTCCACCGGATACATGCGGTTTTTCTAGAAAACCAATCTTTTCAAGATCAGACATAATATTTCTAATAGTTGCAGATGAAGAAGTCAAGTGTTTTGATTCAACTAATTTTTTAGATCCAACAGGTTCTCCGGTCTCAAAAAATTTTTCAACAATCATCTTAAAAATTTCTATGTGGCGTGCCTTTAATTCCATAAAACAAAAAACACCTCCTTAAAATTTAATAATATATATTTTAGCACTATTTTAGCACTTTATAAAGTTAATTGCTAATTTTACTACTAAATAAGTTAAGTTTCTTTTCTTCTTTATTTGATAATCTAATGTAATTTGGAATGTGTTTCAACAAAATTAATATAGAAGCAAAAACTAAAATGTAACTATGTGATCATAATGGAATATTATGGTTTATAAACGAAAGAATTCAAGATGTATAAAAATAAGGAATAAATGAATAAAAAGCAAAAATAATTGATATAACCACGGATGAAATCGAAATATATCTTATGATTAAAACTAAGGTTATATAAACCAGTACAAGCAATAAAAATGTTGGAAAATCAAATGCCAAAATCATTCCAAAAAATGAAGCAACACCTTTGCCGCCTTTAAAATTAAAGTAACAAGGAAAAATATGTCCAATTAATGCTCCCAAACCTGCAAATAAAGGAATTATAAAATTACTATTTACCCCTTTTTTGATAGCAAAAACAATGATTGTGGGAATAAAAGACTTAAAAATATCAAAGCAAAAAACAAGTAATGCAAATTTAAAACCAAAGACTCTTAAAGCATTTGTCGCACCTGCATTTTTTGAACCAAAATTTCTAATATCACGATTTTTTCTTTTTGAAATAATTATGCTAATATTAATCGAGCCAATTAAGTAGCCTAGTATTAAAATTATTAAATTAACTCACACGTATTTTCAATTGAACATAAATAAAATAATACATTATTTTAGTAAATCATTATTCAAAATTAATACAAGTATACATCAAAAAAATTAAACAAAAAACATTACCTGCTTAATAATTAGGTAATGTTTTTTGAAAACAAATATTTTTAGCTTATAGCTTAATGTAACTAAAGTTATTTCCTTCAATTTTATGTAATGATGATACTGTTGCCTTTAAAGTTTGAAATACAGTATCTAGTTGTTTATAAAATTTTGGACCAATGTTATCATTAACCCATTTTAGAGTATCTAAATCACTGTGTCAAATATCTCCAAGGATCGCAAAATCTTTTTTCGTTAATCCATCAGGTCAATCATGAACAATTTGGCCATTTTCCAATTTTCTTTCTTTTAATTTTTCTATTGTTTTACCGTTTTTTAATACTCAAGCTTTAGGATTAATAGTTTGAGCATAACCATCATATAAACCTGATTTTGCCTTAATTGCAAAGTTTGTTGATTCAACATAAGCCACTGGTAATTTAGCGATTTGATAGAATGGAGCATGGTCTGATCAGTCTCCAGTTTCACCTTCTTTATATTCAGTTTTAACAAATTGCGGATGAATTTTTAATTCTTGATCAGCATCCTTTATTTTGTTAGCTCTTTCTTTTGAAAGCATATTGATGTGGTCACGTAGTAATGGAGATAAATTTCATTCATCCTTTTTAACCTTGCCATACTCCTCATTCAAATCATCAACAGTATTAGGAGAGTGAATATACATATAATCACCGCCTGCAACTGTATCCATATTAATCATTCCTAAAGAATTATCGCGTAATTCATTTTTTTCGCCAGTTAAGAATTGTTTTACGAACGCTTCTGAACCTAGTTTTCCAAGCTCTTCACCATCAACAAAAATTAAATGTAATCTAACACTTAGATTATCTCTATTTTTAGGATCTGAGAAATACTTTAATAAATTTAAATTAACAGTAACACCGGTAGCATTATCAGTTGCACCTCATGAAATACCTTCTGGTCCTACATTATTCATTGAGTCATAATGAGAAACAATGTAAAAATCTTTAATTTTTCTTTTACCATTATCAGTTAATTTAGCACTTGGGTTAATTGTTACCACAATATTATTACCCACATTATTGTATCCATTATTTGCAAATAAAAAACCTTGTGTAAAGAAGCCATCATTCTTTAAATTTTGCTTCATTGAATCAACTATTGCTTTATCTTTGGTTTCATCATATTGCACAGTTTTTTTATGAGCATATTCAGGATATGTGATTCCATTTGGAGTGTAATTAGTATAACCCATATCTGCGATTTCTTTAACTAAATATTTATATGCATAATAGCTACCATAATTATTAACTTTTTGATCTACTTTTTCACCAAATTTGTATAGTAAATTCTTTTCAACTATTTCTGTTGTTAATCTTTTATCTTTTTCTAACTTTATTCCATCATTCAAAAGTTTTTTAGGGTTGTGAGGAAGAGTTGTCGTCGCTAATGAACCTTTTTTAAAGTTATTATCATCTCCTGCTTTTCTACCATGAACAGTAGTCAAGAAATTTGTAAATGTATTTCTTAGCCCTACTTCATCAGTGGATTTTGGATTATTTGGATTTGAACATGAGATTGCCATTATTGGTAATGCAATGCCAGTTAGCCCCCCCATGGCAATTAGTGCCTTAATTGAACGTTTCATAAACTATTTCCTTTCTTAAATTGTTTTATATTTGTACAAAATAACATTCAGCAATTTGTAAAATATAAATATATTTTAAACTATATTATTTTTTTATACACAAAAATCGACCAGATTAAACAAAAAAATATTTATAATAAATATATTAATAATAACAATTTTTCAATTAAAATTAAGACATCTTTTAAAAAAGCATGTTGCAAATTTCTTAATTAAATTAAGCAATATTCGTTTACCAATATATGATTTACATAATAAAAATATTAACAGTTTGACAAATATAATCTAGTTGCACTTTAATAAATAATGCATATTTTCCAAAATTTCAGTGTTTTATTTTTTTATATATCTTTTCTAAAAAGTTTATAATTATGTTAAAAGAGGTATTAGATTATGAAAACATTTAAAAAGAAGAAGACTATATTGAAACTTTTTTTATCTGCAACGCCCGTTATTACAGGAGCCGTTTTGCTAACTAGCTGTAGTCAAACTACAAATAAACAAGAAAAAGATAGCGGCGTTCAACAAAGCAATAGCATTGATGCTTCTATTAATCGCGATGGTTCTTTAATTGGGGAAGAATTGCGAGCTAAAGTAAATGATACAATTGCTAACGCTAACTTCACTATGACTGACAAGGCTAGGGATGAGTATAGCAGCCTTACTGACGATATTGCAAGAGATGAATATATTAATGGTTTATGAGAAAAAATTATAAAATGATTCTCTAAAAATCAAGATTCAGATGATAAAGATAGATTCTTTTTTACACCTGAAGACTTACGCAATGCAGATTTTAATGAATACATAAAAGTTTATATTCCTAATTTAGAATATTTTGCTGGAAACCATAATGTAAAATGCTACTTCGGTTATAATAGCGAAAAAAGAAATATTTTTTACTTCTTTAAAATTAAATGTTTGGATGGAAAGCAAACTGAAGGGCATGGTTTTGTAGATTTAACACTACCTATTGATAAATAATATGAAAACAAGTAAATTAATACTTGCCGGAATAATTGGAAGTTTAGCGCTTCCAATTATTTCTATATCATGCGCAAGACAACAAAAAATTCTAATTGATGAATCAAAAATTAACACTAAATACTTATCAAAACTAAACGCTCAACAACTAGCATCACTGCACAATTTTGAACCCATTTTTATTAATCAAAACCAATCTAGCAAAACTTATTTAAAATATTTGGGTCAAGTTAAAAAGGTTACAAATAACAATGAGTTAGAATTTAACCCCACTCTCAAATTTAAACCAGAATTCAAATTGCAAAAATCGTGAAAACAAATAAGAACCAAATATGATAATTACAAAATAGAACGGACAAATAACTCTACTTTTAAAAATTTTGATGACTTATTTACTCAATATGACTTTAAGGAAATAAGAAAAGCAGGAGGATATTCTAACCTTTGATTTTATTATCTTGCTAACAAAAACAAAGATACAGATTATTACCGCGTTTATGATCCATATTTTTTTGATTTTCAAACAGTAATATTTCGTCTTGTTAACGATATAAAAACAAACAGCGGATTAATGAATAAAAATTCCCTTTTAAATAAAGCAGGTGAAGCCTTTATTACGCGTAATATTTTTAACAACGAATTCATTCAAGCCAGTTCTTGATTAAGGCCTGAAAATGAAATTTTCAGAAATACATTTATTAATTTTCTTATTTTATATTTAAATAAATTTGATCTTAATATTAAAAAAATTAACATAAATTGAACAAAGGCAAGAGTTCAGGAAAATGATTTTTCAAACCAAAGTTTTATTAGTTTTCAAATTGAAGACATTATTGATTTTGATGATAAAAGCATTGTAAATAATGCAATTAAAAATAAAACCTTTTATATTAATGGTTTTAGAAATTATGCCACTGAACAAAAATTTGGTGTTGGCAATAATGGCCTTAGCGAAACACTACCTTTATTTAATGATTATGTAAAAAATCCATTTTTAATCATAAAACAAAATGAAAACATAAACCTAGGAAAGGATATAAATTCATTTATCAAAGGCTATAATAGCATCGATTATTGAAACTCGAGAGGTTTGGTATATTTATTTTCTAATTTTAAAGATTACCTAGAATTCGATATTCCAGACATATATAAAAATATTGATGAAAAATATAAAGTAATAGATATTCAATTTACAAATTACTATGAAACTAGCCAATTAATCAAAATGATTATTAGGGTTTTTAAAAAAGATAAAACAACAAAAGACTATGTACTATTAAGTTCAAACTTTGACGACCATGGACACTTTTTAAAGGCTATATCAACTAAGCTGGCAGCTGTTGATAAATTAGAAAGTAGCGACTATGCAATATATAGAAAAGAAAAAAAACCAACCTTCAACGGCATAAAACTAGATGATTTTGTTAATAACCCCTTATTTAATTCACTAATAAATTATGCCTTAATAAATTGAAAAAAACACATTGTTAATCCGAATAGCAATACACAGGATCAATTAAAACTCTTAACTGCTTATTTAAACAATTACCTTCTTGCATATGCTCTCGAAATTCAAAATTCAAATCTTAATAGCGGAATCAAAAAGATAGAATTAGCCAAAAATGAAACCGTTGGAGATGAAACTACTTTAAAATTTTATTTTTACAAATTTAACTCAGAAAAAGATTTTCTTTACAAAAACAAGGGCGAGAAACCTTTTTATTATATAGATATAAAAGTAAAAAATTTATTTGAGTTTAGTAACGAAACACCAGTTTTTACAATTGTTTCTAAAGGACACTATAATGAAAAAATATAATATTTTAGCTTCCCTTTTAATTCCTTCAATCGGGTTACTAACTATCTCATGCAACGCAACAAGCGGCATCGAAATAAAATCATCGAAAAATGTACAAGGTTTTAAGGCAAATGAAGATCTCAATCCCTTAGAAATGCAATTTGATAAAAAAATAACAAAAACCGCTTTAGAAATAAAAAAAACAATGCGGACTTTTAATTATGCTTACTATACCTTTTTTGAAAACTATGATATAGTCAAAGATAAACTAAAAGAATTAATTGAAGAGCAAAGTATAAGTCAAAATAAGGATGGGCTAACAAAATATTACAATTCTTTTTGACATAACAAAAAACCTGAATTACTCAATGATTTTTCAAGACTGCTTGATGATTTTTACAATCTTTTTAATTCAGCTATTAAATCTCTATCAAATCTTAATTTTTATTTAGAACAATTCAAATTTGATAATGATAACCTAAAAAAACTGACAAAAGACCAATATACTAGCAAACTAGATAATGATTTTAAACAATATATCTATAACAAGGATTTTGCTGATAACATTTACGCAGCTAAAAAAATACCAATTAAAAATTTAATGATTGCCTTAAAAGAAAAACTAGCGCAAATATCAAACATGATAAAGAAACAAGAACTTAAAAACTTCTTAAATGAATATCACAAGGCAAAAATTTTCATTTATGACAATATCAACCATGTAAATCTTGACGTTAATATTGATTTAATAATTTCTAATCTTGAAGAAAACAATCAACAAGAATTCTTTTAACTTTTACTATAGGTCTAAAAAAATATTAAATATAGCTTGTAGTCCAATTGACTACAAGCTATTAAAATAAATAAAAAACTTAAGAGAAAAAACTTAATCAATTTCCATTGGGATTTTGGCATTAACTTCCTCGTTAACACGTAAATCAAAACAAATTACATCATAAAATAAATCGATTTGTCTCGTAATAGTATCAACCTTAAATCTAATATCAATCCGATGAGATTTGCTAACTTTTGTTATATCGGGTTTATGAAGAAAAAAATACTTTTTAAATTCAACATCATTAGCAATCTTATCACCATCATCATGTTTCTTATTATTGTATTTTTTGTTAAGCTTTTCTATTACTTGAATAAATCTCGCCATTGCATTATCTTGTTCGGCATTATATTCTTTTTGTGCTTCATCAGATAACCTAAAAACAAATTCATTTCTAATGCTTGATAGTTGCGAAGCATTAAGTAACATAGGTTTTTGTCGCTGACTATCATCTATTTTATTAGAATTAGCACATGATATCAAAACAGGACTAATTGCTATGCATAACCCGATCGATAAAAAACTTAATTTTTTATTAAATAAAGATTTTCTTATTATTGATTTCATAACACATATTTTAATACAACAAAAAATTATGTTTTATTTTTTTAAAAAAGAGCATACTTATGTTTTTATTTAAATAATTTTTAAATACTAAAATATTTTTATTAATTATTGTACAAAAAACAAGTTTGGCCAAATTAAGGAAACCTAAATTATTTTATTAGAAAAAATAATATAAAATTATTGTAAAAAATAATAAGTAAAAATAGGAGCAATATGAAAAAGAAATTATTATTACTTAGTTGAATTCCTACATTAGCACTGTTAACCACTTCATGTATCGAAACTAAACAACCAAACCATGAGCCGAAGTCTGAAGATGATAATAAAAAAGAAAAAAATGATAATACAAATACTGATTCTATAAATTCAAACAAAAAATCAGAAAACCAAGAACCAATTCCATTACCGTTGCCAACACCTAAGCAACCCGAAATTTCTAAAGAGCAATCTTCGCCGGAAAATCCATTAAATCCGCATAGTAAAAAAGACAATAACGCCCCGCAAATACCTCAATTCCCTATAATACCGCCAAACTTCCCAGGATTGCAAAAACCAAAACCAGCAATTAATAAACCGGAGTTAGAGATAAAACAAACTGAAGCATATAGAAAAATATTAGACAGATCTTTTGCTATTTCATTTAATACCATTACACAAAGTCTTGATGATGGAAAAAGAGATAAAGATGAAATTCCTTTCTTATCAACTGGAACTGGTTGAATACTTGATTATGCTTGAAAAAATGGAGTTGAAAATTCTGAAGAACTAATGTTATATATAGCAACAAATGCTCATGTATATCAATATGCATACAATGCATTAGACAATAAATTAAAAGAAACGTTTCCGGAATATTTTACTAGCGAAGAGCAAAAAGATGCTAGAGTTGTTTCATTTGGTATTGGCATACCTTTGGGTGATGCTAATTTAGAACCTATCGAGTCAGGAAAACACGAAGGCAATGAAAATATTGTTAGCTATTTTATAAATTCAAATGATCAAAAATATAAAAAAGATGTAAGAGATGTAAAACTTGTTGGAGATCAAATTTTTTCAAATCCAAAAACTGTTTTTGTCGCAACGGACTTCTTTGATAAGAAAACAAATGAAGAAATATTAAAGAAGCATCCAAACTATCAACCTAATATCAATAAAACCCAAAGAATTGGAAAAGACTTTGCTGTATTTGCTATAAAAATTAAATTCAACGAACTTAAAAAACAAGCCGAAACAAATCAAGATTTAAAGAAATTACTAGAACATATTAATAAAGGCATCAACAGCATTAATAATGATGTAACATTATTTTCATCAAAGCAATATCCTAACCATGATAAATCAAAAGTTCCCTATATTGCATATGACTACTACTCAGCCTATCTTCACAAGGAACAATATAAAAACTTTGATAGCGAAAATGAAATTTTAAGTCCAAATGCAAAAAGAATATATATAGCAGGCTTTCCTTCTGATAATGATAGTGGAAATAATCAATACTTCTGAAAAAACTATCCTAAGAACATAAAAATTGAAGATTACACTTTCACAAATAAAAGCTTCTTAAGTAGTGCGCCAGTTGAAAATCTATTATCTGAAAAAACCATATCATATGGCATCGGTGTACAGGCACAAGTTCTAAATAGCAGTTTATATTATGGGGCAAGTGGTTCTCTTGCTGTAAATGAATTTGGAATGCCTGTTGGAATATATTCATCTCTTTCAGCACTAACCCCTAACATTAAAGATACAACAAAATGAGGCGCCTTTACTTTCTTAGTTCAAAATTCAAATGATTTATTCTATGGACCAAAACATAATTTAATAGATGGAAGTAATAAAGAGTTATATCCAAACCAAGAAAAATCTTTCAGACAAAATCTTAAAATTTTATCTGAACAAGATGATTTCTTTAAAGGTTTTAATAAAACGGTTTTATTTGAAAACGGTGTATAGTTTCTTTTTACATAAGGATTATCAAAAAAATACAAAATCCCCCTTATAAACTTTTTAAAACTATCATCAAAATCAAGGTTTTTAATTTTCAAATTCTTAAGATATTGTAGAATTTCTAAAATTAACCCTAATTATTAGGAATCACATTTAATTTATTCCTGTGTTTCCCACTTTAAGTATAAAAAAATAAAAATCTAATCGGAATTATCGATTAGATTTTTTGTTTATTCAAAGACTAGTTTAACAGTGTTTCTTACAAGAATTTTTTTTGATTGTAAAATGTCATACATAAATGATATTTCTTTATTAGATATTTTTGTTTCAATTAAATATATATCAATATGAATTTGCTGAATGTTATTTGTCTTATTCTTTGGATCAAATGAAACAATAAGTTTATTGGGCACAAATTCATTCTGCTTCATTTCTAAATATTGACCGGCATATGAGATTCTTACTTCATCATTTTTAATATCTAAAATACAGTCCATAACTTTTTCATCAGTAAATTCAATATGTGTAAATTCAGTGCTATTACTTTCTTTAAAATCGACAAAATCAGTCTCCACTTTGCTTAATATTTCGCCTTCTTGTTCTGAAATTAAAATATATTTTAGCTTCATTTTTTTAGTCTTTCAAATACAATGTCTTTGCCAAAAAGATAGATAGCCTTAGCTAATTCTGGTCCATGCTCCTCATATGTTGCAGCAATTCTAATAGGCATAAATAAATCCTTACCTTTTACATTTAATTCCTGCTTTGTGTGTTCAATACACATTTGAATGTTTTGAATATCAAAATCATTTTGATGCAATAATTTACTAAATGTTTTTACAACATCTATATTGGATATCACCAATGTAGTATTATCTTTTGGCTTGGTATATATTTTTAAATTATTTTTGATCTCATTGATTGTTGACGCTGATTGCTTGTAAGTTTCAACAAATAAATTGTTTCATTCGTCAGAAAATGGTGAATTAATTAATTTTATAATTTCTTGGTTTTCCACTTTTTTCATATATTGTTTTGAAAATCAATCCATCTTAACTATATCAAATTTAGAAGGTGATTTAGATAACCTTTCTGGATCAAATTTTTCAATCAATTCCTCATGACTCATTATTTCCTTGCTATCTTTTGAAGTTCAACCTAATAAAGATAAAAAGTTAAAAATTGCATGGCTGTTATATCCCTCATTCTTATAATCTTCAATAAATTGCTTCAAAGTTTTATCTCTTTTTGATAGTTTTTTGCCTTCCATATTAGTAATAATGGTTAAATGTCCGAATACAGGAGGAGTTCAATTTAAAGACTCATATATTGCTAATTGCTTAGGCGTATTTGTTATATGTTCTTCGCCTCTTAGAACATGGCTAATTTCCATTTGGTGATCATCGACGACAACGGCAAAGTTGTATGTCGGATAACCATCGCTCTTGATAATAACAAAATCACCAATATCATCGCTATTAACTTCTATTCAACCCCTAACTAAATCGTTTCATCCATAAATAGTATTTTTTTTCAATCTTAGCCTTATTGAATATTCATTATTCTCATCCCTGCGTTTCTTTTCTTCATCAGAAATTTTCAATCAATTAGGGTCATATCTAAATGAAGCAATTTTAGCTTCCTCTTGTTCTTTATGCTGTTGCTCTAATTCCTGTGAATTATCATATGCCTTATACGCGAAACCTTTGGCAATTAACTTATTAGCAATGTCTCTATAAATTGCTAATTTTTCAGATTGTCGATAGTTGCCGTATTTTTTATTAGGTTTTAGCGGGCTTTCATCTGGTATTATACCCAGTCAAGCAAGGTTTTCAAGCTGACTCTCTTCCCCACCCTCGACATTTCTAGCAACATCAGTATCTTCTAATCTAAAAATAAAAGTTCCATTAAAATGTTTTGCAAATAAATAATTAAATAGAGCGGTTCTAGCACCGCCAATATGTAAATAACCTGTTGGACTTGGGGCATATCTTGTTCTTATTGTTTTCATAATTATTCCTCTTCAAAAAGTAAAACTAATGGTTCAGTAACATCTTGTCAAAAACCTTTTAACGAAGGTGAAGTATTTCTAACGAAAGCTCATGGTGCTTCTTCGATTTCAGGGCGAGATTCTGGAAATCGAGATTTTGATGGACTAATAACATCATTAATAAAATTAGGTGCTGCTTCAACATTTTTTCTAATTCAATATAACATAATAAAAACTGCCTTAGGGTTATGTTTATATTGAGAATATTTGGGAATAGCAGCGCCAGGAATGTTTGCGACTAATTCATCATATCTAAATGAAAAAAGGCGATAATCATATTGACCGGATAAATTACCAAATTTTAAAAACTGAAAATCAGGTTTAATCTTATAAACATGAGATGTATCATGTGTATTATTTAATTTCCTATCATTTGTGAATAGCCTATATTTATCATCAAACTGGCTAATTGGATTGAATAAACGTTTTGAATTTAATTCATAAAATGAACTAGCACTACGTTTTTTAATTATTTTTTCTCCTTTTTCATTTATGCTAACAAAATTTGGATCATCAACAATTGATATGACCGGTAAATCAAACGTGCAAGCTGCTGATAAAACAGAGGGAGCTAAGATCGCGCCCAATGATCCTAATAAAGAAAAAATTAACATTTTTCTTTTAATTTTAGATTTTTTCATAATTATTAATTTTACTAAAATTTAAAATTTTAATGTTGTTAAGTAATTAGAATTTCTCTTTTTTTTCTTTATTTAGACATAGTTAAAATTAAATAATGAAACAATTGAATATATGAAAATTCGGTTCCAAGAAGATATTAAAGATTGTGGACTTTATGTATTACAATCATTACACAAATTTTATTGAAAAAAATGAGTTGATATAAATTTTTTAAAATATGAATCAACCTATTCTGAGGATGGGATTAATATTACCAATCTTTGTTTGTTGGCTAGTAAAATTGGCCTCCATACAGAAGCATTTAAAATTGAATGAGAAGAAATACTAAAACTCAAAACTTCTTTTCCATTAATTGCTATTTCAAAGATAGACAATTTTCTACATTATGTAATTATTGAAAACATAAGTGATAATTTTGTATTTACTTTAGATTCAACAAAAGGAAAAAGAAAAATAGAGATTAAGCAATTTAAAAAACAATTTACTGGTCTAATTATAATAGTTAAAAAACAGCAAGAATGTAATCAAAAAAATATTTATGAAAAGTTTTTTTCTTTTAAATTTAAACTTAATTTAAAGTCATTAGTCATTGGCATCCTATTTAGTTTCATTACTATCTTTTTAAATTTTTTACTTTCATTTATTAATAAAAATATATTTGCAAGTATTCAACAAATAAAAATATCAGAAGGACAAAAAACAATAATGTTTTTCTTTTGAATTTCAATGGTTTTGCTTGTTGTTTCCTTATTAAATAATTTTTTATTAACAAAATTAAAAAATTTAATATCAGCAACAATAAAAGAACAATTTATAAATAGCATTGAGGGAGCGGAATACAAACAAATTTTAAAAATTAGCAAGAATGAAATTCTCTTAAGATATCTATCGATTGAATCAATAGCCGGTTTTTTATCGTTTATGATTTCTTTTATCTCTTCCTTTTTATTTTCTATTATCTTAGTTATACCTTTATTATTTTTTGTAAAAATAAAATTCATATTAATAGTAATACTTGTTAATATAATCAAGACCTTGGTTAGCTATTTTATAAACAATAAAATTAGCCTTTTATCAAAAAAGCTAACACAGAAAAGCGTTGAAGAAATAAATAAACTTTCGTTTATAGTAAAAAATGAAGATTCTTATGGACTAATGCTGTGAGAAAATCTTGAAAAACAAAGTTTTTTAAACAATATAAAAAGTTATAGAAATGATGATCTTAATATCAATAAATTAAGTTCAATAAAAAATTTAATTTTAAGGTTTTTAAATTTGATGGCAACAATAATAATTTATTGCTTTTTTTTATTACAAAAAACATCTAACCTAGGCCAATTATTTTTCATATTGCAAATACAAACAATTATTTCTGAACCAAGCAATAATCTTCAAGAATTTTTTATAGGATGAAAAATTTTTAAGAACGGTTCAACTAGATTAAATTTTATAATCAATATTCCACAATCAAGATTAAGAAATTCTATTAATAATATAATAGATTTAAAAACAATTAAATTCAAAGGGCTTTGCTTTGGATTTGAACGTCGCAATATAATTAATGATTTAAATTTTATTATTGATAAAGGTGCGAAATTGCAAGGCCCAAACGGTTCAGGAAAAAGTACTTTGTTTAAATTATTAAGTGGTTTTTATTTAAATTACAAAGGGTCAATTATTTTTAATAATATTGAAATCAAAGAGATAAATAAGTCTTGATTTAAGAAAAAAATTTATTTTTCAGGTAATGAATTTAATATGCCAAACATAGATTTATATACATATTTATTTTCAGATGTTAATAATAAGGAAAAAGAAAAAATATTAAAAGATACAGATTTCATCAGTGTTATAAATTCGCTAAATATAAATATATTTTCTAATCTACTTTTAAACTCAAATAAGTTTTCTATGGGACAAAAACAAATTATAAAATTATTGCCTCTATTAATAAAAAAATATCAATTGGTTTTGCTTGATGAAAGTTTTGAATTTTTATCACAGCAAATGTTTGAACTTATATCTAGATTAATATGTAAAAAACAAGAAAATTCTATTATTATTGAAACAAGCCATAATAAAAGATTTTTACTAAAAAATTCCCCAACTATTTTTCTAAAAAAATAAAATTCAATTTTTTTCATTTTTTTTGTGTTAATTTATAATTATTTTTATGAATAAATTAACCATTAAAAATAACAGTTTTAGCACGTTTAAATTTGAGAAAGATTTTTGCAATATACTCAATGAAGCAAAGGTAGAGTTTAATAGTACAAAAGATTTGTCTGTTGACCTTCTTTTTGTTAATAGATTCAAAATGAAAAAACTTAATAATTTGCATAGAAACAAAAACTATACAACTGATATTTTAAGCTTCCCACTAGAAGCAGCTAATGAGTTAGATTTTCTTGAAAATTTAGAGCTTGGTCAAATAATTATTTCGCCATGAAAAATTAAAAAACAAGCAAAAAAATTTAATCATAGTTTAAAAAGAGAATATTGCTATATTTTTGCCCATGGAGTTGCACACCTTTTTGGTTTTGACCACCAAACAGAAGCAGAAACTTTAGTTATGAATACACATGTAGAAAACATTATGAAACGTTTAAACATCACTAGATATTAATAAAATTTTTATGAGGTTTATAAATGAAAAAAATTTGTTATGTTGGTTTAGTAGGAAGACCAAATGTAGGAAAAAGTACGCTAATAAATAACATTTTAGATTTTGAGTTAGCAATAGTTTCAAATGTTGCCCAAACAACAAGAGATAATATTAAAGGTATATACAATGATGATGAAGTCCAAATAATTTTTATTGATACCCCTGGAGTCCATAAGGCAGAATTCTTATTATCAGAAAAGCTAAATCAAAAAAGTTATGAGACAATGAAGGCTGTTGATATTGTCTTATTTTTAACGCCAGCTAATGAAGAAATAGGAAAAGGCGATAAATTTATTATTAACAAAATTAAGGAAACAACAGATAGCGAAATAATAGCAATAATAACTAAAATTGATTTAATTGATAACAAAATAAAATTAGATGAAAAAGCTCATGAATTAAAAAGTTTGGGAATTAATACCGTTTTGGGTATTGGCAAAGATTATAAACAATCCTATATTGATTTAATTGATGAAATTAAAAAATATTCTTATGAAGATGATTTGCCTTTTGAGGAAGATCAATTAAGCGATGTCTCTCTTAGATTTATAGCTAAAGAAATTATTAGAGAATATGCAATTAAAAATTTATATCATGAAGTGCCGCATTCAATCGCTGTGCTAATTGATGAATTTAAAGAAAATGATAGCGAAACAATTCCGTATACAATTTCAGCTACTATTTATGTAAAAAGCGAATCACAAAAAGGTATTGTAATTGGTAAAGGGGCACAAAAAATAAAAACAATTTCAATGTCTTCAAGAGAAAAAATCGCCAGTGTTTTAAAACATCCTATTAATTTGTTTTTAAGAGTTAAAGTTGACGAGGATTGAGTGGATAAAGAGGAAAAAATTAAGAAAGCTGGATATTAAAATGAAAATTCAAATAACTCATAAATTAAAGCTTTCACTCCTCTTTATTTTAATCAGCATTATTTTTGTAGTTTTTATTATTATACTTTTTTTAAAAATAAGCAACCCTTATAAAATAAGTATTTATAACTATGAATCATACCTTAATAAAAATACTATTAACAAGATCAAAAAAAACTATTCATATCATACATTTAAGAATCTTGATGAATTTACAAGAGCAATAAAAAATAAAAAAGCTGTAGCAGGGGTAAATTCTGATTATCAAATAGCTCAACTTATCGTTGAAAACAAATTAAAAAAGATTAATTTTAAAAAAGTTTTTGATGTTAATTATGATGCAAAAAATAAAAAAGAGATCATATTAAATCTTTATACTAATGACGTAAAAAAACAATTTGATTTTTTTGATAGTTGAATAATAAAGGAAATAAAGAGAATTAATCCAAATAATAAAATTGACAAGTTAAACTTTAAACCTTTTCTTTATTATAAAGATAAGGAGGTTATTGGCTTTGAAGCAGATAATAAAGAAGGTATGGACCATTTTTATGAATTTTTAATTCCTTATTTTACTCTTGACAAAGGTATAGCCTATAATCCTGAAAATTCAGAAATTTCAAAATCTACAAGAAATAATATTAAGGAAAATGCCGATTTCAGTGATATTAAAGACGGAAAAAATTGATTTGATCTAATAAATTCATTATCAAAAAAATATAAAAATCCAAAATTTTACTGAACTGATTGATTTCTTGACAATGCCATGATTGGTCAATTTTATAAAAATCTAATTGACAATGGAAGCCAAAAAAACTCATTCGGAAAATGAAAAGATTTAAACAAAGAGAACTACAAAAATATTATTGATCACTTTGCAAAATTTGTCAATGTTTCAACTGGCAACAATATAAAAGACACAAAAAGAAATAAACTTATAACTGATGGACAGGAAATTGTATCGGGCATAATTGAGCCAGCACGTGGAAAAGCTGATGTTGCAATAATGTATAATGGCGATGCACTTGATGCTTATTATGGAAAGGATAACTTTGCAAATTTAAATCAAAGTAATAATATATCGTTTGTTCGGCCTAAAAATACATATAAAAATATTGATGCATGAATCATTTCACAAGACACAGATGATAAAGAATCAGACGCTCTTCTAGAAACACTAAAAAACCTTGTTTTTGGGGATGTTAGTTTAAGCTACCAACAAATATATAATAAATACATAAATAATGTTTATAAAGAAATTAAAAATAGTGGGATTTCAGAAGAAGAAATAGAAAAAAATCTTTTTAACAAAAAAGATAAAAATAAAATTGCCAAATCATTAAAAGACATTGATTTATCATTTTATAAAAAATACTATAGATTTTTTAGAAATGCCTTTTCAAACGAAAATTTACAAAATGTTGCAAACTTTGATGTAATAAATTACACACCTAGTTTTAAGACTATAAAGTTATTTTTATTAAAAACTTATTTCATTGATAGCAATAAAATTCAAGATCAAAAAGCAATTTCTATTTTTGATATAAAAGAAAACAAAGACATAAATTTTAGACCGTATCAGCCGCTCAATCCTGAATTGAGAACAAAAATGATTGATTACTATTATCAAATAACCAAATCATAATGGTGAAAGGAATAATTATGGAAAAAAAGAAAGTTAAAAAGACAAACTCAGCAATCATTGAACTTGTTGATGTTGTTAAAGAGTTTGAAGACAAACTAGTTTTAGACAATGTCAATCTTAGTATCGAAAAAGGTGAATTTATTACTCTTTTGGGACCTTCTGGATCTGGCAAAACTACTATTTTAAGAATTATTGGTGGTTTTGAATGGGTTACTCGTGGAGAAGTTAAACTTCATGGCAAAGATATTAAGGATCTTTCCCCACATAAAAGGGATGTTTCTACTATATTCCAAGACTATGCCCTATTTCCGCACTTAAATGTTGAAAACAATATTAAATATGGTCTAAGACTTAAGAGAATTAACAAAGAAAATCTTCCAAAATCATTTCATAATAAATTAACACTACAAAGAAGAAAATGAAGAAAATTTGCCGATCAAAAAATGAAAAATCTCGACAAAGAATTCGAATTATATGAAAGAGAATTAAATAATAATTCATCGCTTTCAAAAAGAAAGAAACAAAAATACCAGCAATGAATTGATGATATGGATTTTAAATATTCATATTGGGAAAACTATGTTGACTTAAAAACTGAGGCATTTGAAAAAAGATACCTAACTAGAAAAATTACTAATGAAGAAATGGATAAAGAAGTTAAACAAATTATGGATCTCGTTGGCTTAAGCGGCAACGAAAAGAAAAACGTTAACTTTTTATCAGGTGGTATGAAACAAAGAGTAGCACTCGCAAGATCACTAGTTATTGAACCTGAAATTCTCTTATTAGACGAACCATTAAGTGCTCTTGATGCTAAAATAAGAGAAAAAATGCAAACTCTTTTAAGGGACATTCAACAAAAGCTGAAACTTACTTTTATTTTTGTAACTCATGACCGAAATGAAGCACTGCAACTGAGCGATAGAATTGCTGTTATTCGCGATGGAAAAGTAGAACAATTTACCACTCCGAAGGAACTTTATGATTTTCCAGTTAATAAATGAGTAGCAAACTTTATTGGAGATTCAAACTTTTTTAACGCTACTTTCATAAAAGCAAACAAGGTAAAATTTATGTCAAAGACTTTTGACACTATTCATGATGAATTTGAGCCCGGAGAAAGTTTGGATGCCCTTATAAGACCAGAAGATATTATTATAACAAGAGTAAAATCAAAAGCTAAACTAACGGGAGAAATTATAAAATCAACCTATGGAGGCAGCTACTATAATTATGAGGTTCAATGTAAGGATAAAATTATTTATGTAGAAACTTCTTCAAAATACGCTGTCGGCAAAGAGGTATTTTTAGATTGGGATATTGATGCTATCCACCTAATGAAGAAAGATAAAAAACTTGAATTATTAGAAAATGAATTAGGTCAAACAAATGAAGTCTAGTACAAGAAATGTAAAAAAAATCAAAAAACTTTCTTCACCGATGTCAAAATTGCAATTTACATTTATAGTTCCATATGTTATTTTTGCGGTTTTATTTATTATCCTACCTATGGTGTTTGTATGCATTTATGCATTTAAACCGTTAGAAGGGCAAACAAAACTAGAAAATTGAGAAATTGCTCTAAAACCTTCAACATGGGTAATAATAGGAAGGTCTCTGCTGACTGGATTATTTGCTGCAACTGTATCGCTAATAATCGGTTTCCCGTATGCATATATTGTTTCAAGATCTAAATATAAGATTATTAAAATATTGGGTTTAACTCTAATTCTTAGTCCCTTAGCTATTTTTACAATATCAAAAGCTTTAGCAGTTAGAGGTTTATTCTCGGCAATTTTCGATGAAAATCAGTTAAATAACAATTTCTTTATTGTTTTTGGTATGGTTTATCTTTATCTACCATTCATGGTTCTACCATTGTACCAGGTTATTAAAGATATGCCAAATAACATTTTGGAAGCCTCGGAGGATTTAGGGTATTCAAAATTTAAAACAGTTTTTAAAGTTATAATTCCTTACACATCCAAAGCAATATTAAGTGGTTTCGGAATTGTTTTAATGATATCTGCAACCTCTATTATTATTTCAGACAAACTCTTACCAAATGGCAGTCAAAAACAACTAATTGGTAACCTAATAAACCAGTTTGCCAACACAGCCAACCCGTTTGATTTAGCAAATTCTTCAACATTAGTTATTATCACTCTTGCAGTCCTATTATCAATATATGCAATCATTTATGGAATACCATTCTTAATTAGAAAAAAAAGACAAGGAGGAAATTATGACTAAATTTAAAAACTTTTTAAAATATTCATATGTTTTTGTGATTCTTGCTTTTCTTTATATACCAATAATTTTTGGAACGATTTACAGTTTTAATTCACCTTCAGATAAAGGAATTTTTTCAGTAACAACTTGAAATAGAACTTCTTTTGATGCATACAAGGAACTGTTTTCTAAATCACATAGTCTAGCATTTGTTAACTCATTTCTTCTTGGGATCGCAACTTCTGTCCTTGTTATTAGTATCTCCTTACTAACTGTTTTTGCTCTATGAAGACACAAGAATAAAGGGGCAAGATCTTTTGTGCAAGCAACCTCAAATGTGCCTATGATAAATCCTGATGTTATTACCGGATTGACACTTGCTATTGTTCTAAACTTCTTATTTTTTGGAACCCTAAAAGCAACGAGTGAAGGTTTTTTTAGATCTATTATTGGACATACTGTTATGTGTCTTCCATACGGAATTTTAATAATGCTACCTAAAAGCGATAAATTTTCCAAAAATATTTTTGAAGCAAGTCAGGATTTAGGATATTCAAAATTTAGAACATGATTTAAAACATATTTTATTTATATGCTAGGATCTATAATTTTTACATTTGTTATGACTATGACTTTGTCATTTGATGATTTTATTATTACAAGAATTGTTTCTAATACGGAAACGTTAGGAACACAATTGTATGAAGGTCAATTTCAGGCATGATCGCTGGCTATTGGTGCAATATCGCTTCTAATAGTAATATTTATAAATACACTATATATTATTTTTAAAGGAACACAAAATAAATTAGCTAAAAAATCCCTAGTTTTAAGTAAAAAACAAGCACAAAAGGATTTTTATAAGGAGGTCTTATAAATTGAACAAAAGAATTTTTAAGGTCTTAATATTTATACTTTCCTTTTTTGTTATAACCATAATTTTTATTTTTGCAATCTCAATTAAACTTTCAAATAAGTACCGGCCAAGTATTTATAATTACGAATCTTATTTAGCGCCTTCTATAAAAGAAAAACTAAAAAAAGACTACAACTATAAAGAATTCAAGGAAATCAACGAATTTACCCAAGCATTAACCCAAGACAAAGCGATTGCTGGTGTTGGAAGTGATTTTCAAACAGCACAACTCATTATAGAAAAAAAAGTCAGAAAAGTTGATTTTGCTAGATTATACGGAAAAAGTGATGCCAATGACTGAAATGTTAGAAAGTTTTTTTACACAGAAAATGTTAGAAAACACCTTGAAAACTTTGATAATCTAATATACAATAAGCTAGTAAACCTACCTAAACGCGAATTAGATTCAAAAGGTTTTATTTTAGACAAAAATAAAAAACTTTGAAAAAGTAATACTAGCACCCAATGAGAACATTTTTATGACTTCTTTATACCGTATTATGCGCAAGACAAAGGAGTTGCATATAATGTTAATAAAAATAGTAGACCTAATTTAACACTAAACAATTCCTCAATTCAAGAATTAGAAAACAAATCAATGCAACTCGATTGAAATCAAATTTTTGATACCCTAAAAGAAAATAAATATCAACACATTGGTTGAACTAATGCGTTTGTTGATAACTTAATGATTGGGGCCATTAATTATAAATCGCGAGACAACAAAAATTGAAAACAATTATTCACCTTCAATGGAGAAGGAAAACTCTTTGACTTTAACGAGAATAATTACAAGCTAGCAATTGATTCTTTCGTAGAATTTGTCAAAAATTCTTCTGGTTATGATATTAAAAACACAGCATATAATCACCTAAGTGGCGATGGATTAGAATTGCTTAACTACCTTATTGAACCAAAACAAGGACGCTCAGATTCATCAGTTATTTATAATGGCGATGCCTTAGACGCTTATTATTCAGAAGATAATTTTGCTTCAGTTGAAGAAGGAACAATTAGATTTGTGCGCCCTAAAAACAATTATTACCTTGTCGATGGTTGAATTATATCCCATAAGCTAAGCGATGAAGACACTTCCAAATTTTTAGATAGCATTAGCTCTTTGATATATAATAACAACAACGTTATTATCAGATCGGCCGAGAGCATTGAAAAAAGATTGAAATTACTAGAAAAGCGTTTCTTTGAAACATTAAAAAAATTCCTGACCAATGAAGACCTAAATAGTTCCATCGATACTTTAACGTTAATTTTCAACAGTGATAGCAGACAAGAAATTATCAAACTTCTTTCAAAATCACAAAAATTAAAAAGCATTGATTGAAACAATCTGGAAAATTGAAAAAAATTCTTAAGAAGTTTTAAAAGTGAAATTACTGAGGATAATATTGAATTTTTACGAATTATAAGAAATAATTCTGATAAGGGAACAGATATTTTTTCAGATAGTTTTGAAGAAGTTTTTACTAAAAGCGACTTAGGTGAACTAATAAACTTTGAATATATTTCATATACACCAACAGATCTTTTAACATATAAATTTTTAGATGAATGGTATTTTGGAAATGATGAAATTGCCAAATCTATTTTCAAGCAACCCTCGACAAATGAAAATTACCATTTATTCACATATCCAATTATCGAAAACAACCTGCGAACAAAGATTGCAGCCTACTATTTCGAAGCAACAAAATCATAAATAGGTTAATCCTATTTTTTCTTTTAAATTTAAGAATAAAAACATTTAAACATTTAATAATGTTATCAAAAATTAAATAGTAACAAAATTTAAGTATAATTATAAATTATAAATTAGATTAAAAGAATTGGTTAGGAGCAATGTTATGACAATTAAAAAGTTATTACAAAACATTGAAACAATAAGAGAAAATGAAAAGTTTGAGGTTAAAGGTTGATTAGTTTCTAATAGAGGAAATGAAAAAATTAGATTCTTAACTGTTAATGATGGGAGTACTGTTGCAACATTACAAATAGTAGTTAAAGGGGAAATGATTCAAAAACTCAATGTCGCGCAAATTTCACTAGGAACCTCATTAATTGCTAGAGGAATTATTCACCTCACACCAGATGCCCAACAACCGCTTGAACTTATTTTAGAAACATTAATTGTTATCAATCAAGTTGACAACGATTTTCCTATACAAAAAAAAGAAACTTCACTTGATTTTTTAAGAGAAATTCCTCACTTAAGAAATAGAACAAGCTTATTCAAAAGTATAATGTTAATAAGAAATACTCTTTCTTTTGAAATCCACAAATATTTTCAAGAACACGAATTTCTTTACATGGCATCACCAATTATCACTTCAAATGATGGTGAAGGAGCTGGCGAAACTTTGTTGGTTGATGATGAAACAAAAGAGTACTTTTTCAAGCAAAAAGCATTCCTAGGAGTTACGGGGCAACTTCATGCTGAAGCATATGCGGCTAGTTTTAAGAAGGTTTATACCTTTGGGCCTACATTTCGAGCCGAAAATTCGCACACATCACGCCATTTAGCTGAGTTTTGAATGATTGAACCTGAGGTTGCTTTTTATGAATTAAAGGATATTATTAACCTTGCAGATGATTTATTAAAAACTGTCATTAAAAACACTATAAGCAAACATTTAGATGAAATGAAGGTATTGCAATCTTACAATCCTGATCTACTGGAAACATTAAATAGATTTCTTGATAACAAACTAACAGTTATTGATTATAAAGATGTGGTTGAAAAACTTAAACCTTTTAGCGACCAATTTGAAGAAAAAAACATTTTTTTTGGTATGGATCTAGCTTCAGAACATGAAAAATTCCTTTCTGAAAAAATTGTAAATGGGCCAGTCGCTGTTACAAATTATCCAAAAGATATTAAAGCTTTTTATATGTACCAAAATGATGACAACAAAACTGTTGCAGCTTTTGATTTATTAGTTCCAGGGATAGGGGAATTAATTGGCGGTAGTCAAAGAGAATCAAGATATAGCAAACTTGTTCAAAGAATGCATGACTTAAAAATTTCACAAGAACCCTTACAATGATACATAGACTTGCGTAGATTTGGATATGCACCATCAAGTGGTTTTGGCATTGGTTTTGAAAGACTAGTGATGTATGTGACAGGTATTGCTAACATTAAGGATGTCATCCCCTTCCCAAGAGTTGCTGGACAAATTAAAATGTAACAAGGATATTAATGAAAAAAAATCTAACTATAATTATTCCTATTTACAACGTAAAAATACCTCTAAATGAAATTTTTTACAATATCTATAAACAAAAATCACAAAATTTTAATATCATTTTGACCTTTGATAGACCGAAAGAAAAGGATTATATAGAAATTGATAAACTACAATCAAAGCTAGGCGAAAGATTAAAAATTATCTTTAATTCGGGGCATCAACATTTCGATGTTGTAATAAAACAAGCTTTAGATCTTATTGAAACCCCTTATACGTTCATTCTTTACTCATATGCCAATTTAAAAAATGAGTTTATTCAAAGATTTGATAATTTTATTAAATCTTCGCCCAAAAAAGCAGATTTCATACAAGTTCCCGGATATAACCAAGTAATAAACAAATTATTATTCAAGTCAGCCCACTTATCAATGTTAAGTTTAGTCAATTTAGAAACCAATAAACTACCTTTTATATTAACTAGCCCTTTTATGTTCAATTCAATTGTTAAGACAAATATTTTAAAGAAAGTTTTTTTCTTACCTAAAACAAAGGATCTCAATCTAGAATATTCACCCAATCCTGTTTTTCAAAGCCTTCTTTATTCAAAAACATATGCTTTTTTCGAAGACACATGAATCATTAATAATAATGATAATCCATTAATTTTTAACCCTAAATCCTTGACTCGCAATTGAAATAATATATTCAATTCCTTTAATACAATAGATATTGAAACTAAAAATGCTCTCGAATTGGCTAAATGTCTAAATTATTGCTATTATATTGCTGCAATTGTCGGCTCATTAAAACATAATAAGAATCCATTGGATGAAAAAACACTAATTAGCATCAAAAACTCTCTTATTCAAGAAATTTCAATACTAAGACCTTTTTGAGTAGAGCAACTCCAAGCAAATCATTTTTTTAAAGAATTTAATATTCAAAAACTTTATGATTTAACGTCTGGTTTTAGTAAAAAATGAGACCACATTATTAAAAAATTTATATGACCATAAAGCAAAATGTTAAGGCTAATTTTTGAATAAGATTATTAGCTACATTAATTGATCTTCTTATTTTCATAGTTTTAATTGTAGCGACTTCTTTTATAATATTCAATTACAAAAAAGCTGAATTTCGCACACAAAGTACCACACTAAAAGAAATATACTTTCGCCTTTGGTTATTATTGATGATTTTTTTATGTATATTTGAATACATTGTTATTCCAACAATACTAAAAGGCCAAACAATTGGAATGTTAATATGTAAAATCAAAATTCTTTCCGATGAAGAAAAAAGAAGAACTTCTAAATTTATTTTTGATCGGCAAAGACTATTTGCATTCTTATGAATTTTTGTTTTTATGAGTTTCATGTTAATGTCTACTGATGCATTTTTAAAAGCTGCTCGCGGCGGAAAATTAAACAATGTTGAAAAGCTTGTTGTTATATTACCAACAGCACTAGCTACGATTTCTATAAATCTTCAAATACTGCTAATTATTTCTGGTATTTCATCAACAAGACTGAGTTGAAATGATAAATTATCGCGAACAAAAACCGTTTGAAAAAATAGATATGAAGATATTATTGAAGATGAAAATTTAATGTTTAAAATTAAACCAAAAAAACGTGAACTTCCTAAAATCAATATCACAAAATAGCCAAAAATTAAGGCTATTTTTTATTACTAAATATTAATAGGTTTAATTAGGTTATAATTATAAAGTATATTTAATTATAAGGGGTGAAGATGATAGAACTAGAAAAACTAAATAAACAACAACGAGAAGCAGTAGAATACAATGACGGACCACTTCGTATAATTGCTGGTGCTGGTTCAGGAAAAACAAGAGTTTTAACATATAAAATATCTTATTTAATTGATGAATTGGGAATAAAACCTTCACGCGTTTTAGCTCTAACTTTTTCAAACAAAGCAGCTAATGAAATGAAACAGCGCGTTATCACAATGGTGAATAATCCTGAACAACTTCCTGTCATAAGTACTTTCCATGCTATTTGTGCAAAAATATTAAGATATGAAATTCATTTGCTAGGTTATGAAAACGATTTCCAAATTATTGATGAAATAGACCAAAAAGCAATCCTTAAATCAGTCTATAATGAATTGGAAATATCTAATAATGAATTCAGTTATAGTTCAATCATTTCATTCATTCAAAACAAAAAGAATTCATTATTTGAATTTTTAAATATTGAAAACGAAAATATTGATACATCTTTATCTCTACAAGAAAGAAAAGCTATCGAAACAAAGGAATTGATTTACAAGCATTATCAAGAAAGATTGCAACGATCAAAAGCGCTTGATTTTGATGACTTACTAGTTTTTGTTTACAAACTTTTTTATGACCCAAAATATGAGCATATAGCCAACAAATGGGCTAAACGATATGACTATTTATTAATTGATGAATTTCAAGACACAAGCATTATTCAATACAAAATACTACAAAAACTTTGTTCAACAAATAAATTAACAATTGTAGGAGATCCCGACCAAACAATCTATAGTTGAAGAAATGCTGATATCAATATAATTATTAATTTTCACAAGGATTATCCAGATGCTATCACAATTAAACTTGAAGAAAATTATCGATCAACTAAAAAAATTCTTTATTACGCAAATAAATTAATCATTAAAAATAAATTAAGACTAGAAAAAAACCTATATACAGAAAATGAAGAAGGAGAAGATGTTGAATTTTACTGTGGCCATAGCGAAGAAGCTGAAGCCCGGTGAATAGCACGAAAAATTTCAGAATTAAAACGTTCGAGAGTGCAATTAAAAAATATTGCTATTTTATTTAGAACCAATAGCTACTCAAGAGCAATTGAAGAAGCTTTGATTAGAGAAAGTACAATATATAAGCTTTTTGGCTCAATCAAATTTTATCAACGTGAAGAAATTAAAGATGCTTTAGCATACTTAAGAGTTATTCATGATGGTAGTGAAATTATGCTTCTACGTATCATAAATAAACCTTCAAGAAAAATTGGAGAGGTAACCGTTGATAAGTTAATTGAATTTGCAAGAAATAAAGGTACAACATTATTCAATGCAATTGAAACGCATATTGATGAGCTGCAAGAAACTTTAAGTATTTCAACAACTACACTTCAAAAATTAGCTTCACTAATTAATGATATTCGGTGAGCAAGAGCAGCCTTAAAAACTAATTCAATAAGCAGCACGCTCAAAGAGTTTATGTATAAAAAAATAAACTATTTTGATACATTTAAAATTTCCGAAGAAGATTATGAATCAAAACAAGAAAATTTTCAAAGTTTAATAAATGCTATTGAGTTATGGGAAAAAAACAATTCCCATGGTACTATAGATGAATATCTACAAGAAATTACACTAATAACAGATAGAGACGTCGAAAACGATGCAACAAGTTTTGTTTCATTGATGACAGTGCACAATGCTAAGGGATTAGAATTTGATTATGTTTTTATTTGTGGGCTTGCTGAAGGTTTATTCCCTCTAAAAAGAGCAATTTCTATTTCACCAAGTAAAGATTTTACATTTTTAACTAATTCAAATACACATAAAGAAAATATTGAAGGTCTTGAAGAAGAAAGACGGCTTGCATATGTTGCAATTACAAGAGCTAAGAAAAAGCTTTTCCTTTCATTTGCAATTAATAGATCTGGTTTTACTAAACGTAGCAGATTTTTAGGAGAGGCAGGTATAAAAGAACAAAATGGTTCTGTAACACTTGCAAATGATTTTTCTATTGCTGAAGAAAATCACCAAAACAATAGCCATTTAGTTGTCGGAGATTATATAATGCATAAAATCTATGGACGCGGCGAAATTATTGATATGGTTGACTCAATAATTACTGTAACCTTTCCACAACAAAAAACCACAAAACAATTTGAAAAATCGCATCACTCAATTAAAAAATGAGATGGTGACCTTAATGACTAAGGAGTTAATTTAATTTGCTAATCTGAATTATTGCATTCTCTTCCATAATATTCATTTTTTCTTTTTGATTTATTTTATTTTTAATAAGAACACAAAATAATATTAAAAACGAAAGTGGTTTCCTCTGTTTAGAAATTGATTTGAAACAAAATAGAATTAAACATCTGAATGGTATTCCCAACATTTCAAATGAACCCACATTTATAAAAAAATTAAACCTTCTAAATAATAAATGAAGAAAATTAGATGACTTATGTGAGATTTTAGAAAAAAAATATAAACTTCTTTTTTTAAGTGCTTTAAAAAATAAAGAAAATACGATTATTAGTTTCGAAACAACACATAACAAGCATTCAACATTCAAAACAAAGGTTAGTTTTGAAATAAATTTCATAAATGATCAAAAAGCTTTTATGACAGTTAATTGAAACAGAAATGATACTATTAAAAATGAAGTTTTCGAAGCTTTAAACACCAACATTTCTTACCTTTTTTCGCCAAACAGCAAATATATAGCATGTGGTTTTATTTTAAACATAAAAAATATTAATAGTATTAATAACTTTATAAAACTTTTCCAAGATAGTTGCGTTTATAATCAAATAAAAGGCGTCAAAGTTTTTCTTGATTGAAATAAGATCTTTTTCGTCTTTCCCTCTGATAGATTTCAAAGTGGCCATTCTTACTATGCAACTAAAATCTTTGCAAACACTGCTACTCTTTACAAAAATCTTTACTCTACCTTTTTTTCATTTAACAATGAGCTTTTAACCAACAAAAATCAATTGTATTATGAAACGGTCTTTGACTTTGTCAAAACACTTACACCTATGGTTGATTATTGAATTCCGAATAACATAGAAGATAACAAAGATTTTAAAATTTTTAAAGAAAAATATGAATATACACTTGATGAAATAAAACAAAGTAATAATATTGATTTTAAAACTGTGTCTATAAATAATTTTGGCGATGAAAACACTAAACTCAATTTATTATTAATTAAAAGAAAATTTGAAATTTTAAATATAAAAGATGAGAATATCATAGCTTCCTTAGACATTTATAAAAATTTTTTTATGCAAATATATGAAAACATCAAATCACAAGATATTCATGGAAAAGTTTTAAATATACAAGATTTTATTTTTAATTATATTGATAATAAAAGTATTGAAAATTCTATTAAAATTGATCGTTCCTTTGTTCAATTAGTTTCACTTAATTCAAAAAAAAGTATGTTAAGAGTTAAGAAAAAAATAGAACAAATTAAAGAAAACTATCCAAAAGCGGCTATAGGAATAAAATTAACCGAAATCAATAATGATATTATTTCACTAATTGGTAAATGAGTGGGAATTATATGATTTGATAAGTCGCTTACCAAAATGCTTAATAACCCAGAAACAATGTTATATATTGGTCTTATACTCAAAAAGGCAGAGCATTTAAAAATCTCAATTGTTTTTGAGAATTTAGATTTCAAAAACTATAAAAAAGTTTTATTTAACAAAAAAATTAAAATGTTTTACTCAAGCGAAAGAAAAAAATAACATTAAATTTGAAAGGTAAATTATGAATAAAGCTAAGATTAAAGAAAATTTTTTTGAGGCAATTAATGGAGAATGATTAAATAAGCATAAAATTGCTGATAACAAAACTTCAGTCGGCACGTTTGAAAGATTAGATGAAAGTTTAACAAGATTAAAAACTAAACTTATAACAAAATGATCAATTGACTCATCCGAAATAACTGAAAATAAAATTCTTCTAGAAATGGTTAAATTTTATAATTTAGTTAATAATTGAAACGATAGAAAAAAACACTCAATAAAGCCTATTATTCCAATACTAAAAGAAATAGAGTCATATCAATCATGAAATGATATTGAAAATAACTACACTAGCTTATGCTTAAGAAATTTTGAAGTTCCTATTCCTTTTTTTATACACACAGATTTTAAAAACCACGAAAAACAAACCCTTTTTGTTTCGACCCCTTCTGTTATCCTTCCAGAAAAAAGTTATTATAATGATGAAGAAAAAAAGAACTCATTTTATAGAATTTGAGTTAATATGGTTAAAAAAATGCTGTTAAAAGTAAATAATGATGAAAAATGAGCAAATGATTTAGTTAACAAAGCTCTCCTATGAGATAACGAGGCATCAAAATATATTCTTTCAGCACAAGAATGAGCAATTATAACTAACATTTATCACCCTAGAAAAGTTGATGATTTCAATAAAAAAATAAAAGAAATAAATTTATCTAATATTTTGAATTCATTAATCAATGATAGCATTAGTGAAGTTATTTGCGTTTCGAAAGATTTAGTTGACAATTATTCGAAATTATTAACAAAAGAAAATTTTGAACTTTATAAAGCTTTTCTATACATTTCATTATTAATTGAATTATCTCGCTTATTAGATTATGAAAGCTTAGTAATTTCCGGGGAATTTTCAAGAGCTTTAAGTGGTCAAAGAAAACCTTTTAGCAAGAAAAAAATAGCCGTAAAATTTGTTGTTGATAACGTTTTTTCTATGCCTTTTGGTAAATATTACGGTGAAACATATTTTGGTCCTCAAAACAAAAAGAATGTCGAGCAAATGATTCATAAAATGGTCAAAATATACGAGGACCGCCTAAAAGAAAACACCTGACTATCAAAACAAACAAAAGACAAAGCTATATTAAAACTTTCTAAAATCGGCGTTTATGTAGGCTACCCAGAAATTATTGAAGATTTTTATAAGGAATTTATTGTTCAAAAGTATAATGGCTATGATGATCTAATAACAAATGCCCTTAATTTCACAATGGCTGTTCAAAAAGCCAAATTTGCTGAATATGGTAAAAAGAAAGATATTAATCTTTGGTCAATGTCTCCGGCTATAATTAATGCTTATTATAACCCTTCAAGTAATAAAATAGTTTTCCCAGCAGGCATTTTACAATCTCCATTTTATAGTTCAAAACAATCCTCTTCTTCAAACTACGGTGGTATAGGGGCAGTTATTGCTCATGAAATATCACATGCCTTTGATAATAATGGGGCTAACTTTGATGAAGTAGGTAATATGGTAAATTGGTGAACCGAAGATGATAAAAAAGAATTTAACAAAAGAGCTGAAAAAATGGTTAAATTATTTGATAATAAAAAAACAGAAGTTGGTAAATGTGACGGAAGACTAACAGTATCCGAAAACATCGCAGATGCAGGTGGGTTATCATGTGCCCTTGAAGCAGCAAAAAGCGAAAAAGATTACAACCCAAAACATTTTTACATAAACTATGCTATCACCTGAAGATCTAAACAAAGACCTGAACTTCAAAAATTACTATTAGCTTCTGATGTTCATGCTCCTGCTATATTGAGAACAAACATTCAGGTACAAAACTCTGACGATTTTTATAAGACTTTTAAAATATCAGAGTCTGACCAAATGTTCCTAAGCCCGAAAAAAAGAGTAAAAATTTGATAATCAAAACCTCCTTCTTGTATTTTAAAAAAGAAGGAGGTTTTTTTAATGTAACAAAACAGATTGTTTTCTCTTTCGTTTTAAAAATAAAATTAATTGTAAAAAAATAAAAAGAGAAATTCAAAAAATAATTACTGATGCTATAAAAATAGCACTGTTCTTAAAAAAAGTAGAAGGTAAAATTTTAATAATTTCATCTTTTGAAGGTTCAAATATTCAATTTGTTTTACCAGCAAAAAATAATTCATGAAACTTACGGAAAGCAACATCATAATTACTAATTACCAACCCTATAACAATAATCAGCACCCCTAGTAAAATTGTCGAAGCAATAAAACAAGATTTAATAATTTTTATTCTTATTTTTGTAAATTTTGATATTAAAAAAACTAAAAGAATTGTAAATAAAGAAAAACCCAAAATAATAAAATCTATTAAAATCAGTCTTTTCACATCTGCGAAATGCGCCATCCCTAAAGATGAATAATCTAATTTCCCAGTTCCAAATTTCTTAAATAAAACTAAATAATCAAAAAGTTCGTTATATGCTAATTTAAGTTGATCATAATTTAGTTCGCCATTATTAAATTTGATATTTTTGTAATCCAGATTAGATAAATGATAATAGTAAAAAGGTTTAATAACTATTGGCAACATAATCGAAAAACTTAAGATAAATAGCATAATACTTATTATTAAAAAAACATACAAAAAATATTTACATTTTTTTCACATTGCTTATATTAGTATAGCATTAATTAACAAAATGCTTTTTAAAAAAATAATTCTGTTTTTTGTAAAAAAGTACCAAAGAATAAAAATGTTATTAAATAGTAAATAAAAAACAAAACAATTGACACTAAAAAAACTTTTTTTCTTTTAAAATTAAGGTTTTTTTATTTTTTTCGACTTATCGACATTTATTATTTTTATTATTAATTAAACAAAAGAATAAACATATATTTTTTTATTTTAAATTATTTTCTGATAATTTTAATATAATTAAAATTCTATGAATATTAATTATTATAATGATACTATAGCGGCTATTTCTTCTGGCAATATTAATCAAGCCATATCAATTATAAGAATATCAGGACCTGAAGCAATAAATATAATTAAAAAAATTTATACAGGAAAAATCGGGAAAGATAAAACAATAACTTATGGATTTATAATAGATCCAATAACTAACAAAAAAATAGATGAAGTATTAGTTAGTTTTTTTATCGGTAATAAAAACTATGTAGGAGAAGATACAATAGAAATAAATGCTCATGGTGGGATAATTGTTACGAATAAAATTTTAAATTTAATAATTTCAAATGGAGCAAGATTAGCAACTCGTGGTGAGTTTACAAGACGAGCATTCATAAATGGGAAAATTAGTCTTGAAAAAGCAGAAGCTATAAATTCTCTTATACATGCAAAAACTAATATACAAGCAGAAATTGCTATTAATCAATTTGAAGATAAAGATAATGAATTAATTAATAAATTAGAAGAGCAACTAATTAATATTATTTCAATTATAGAAATAAACATTGACTACTCAGAATATAATGATATTGAGCAAATGGATAAAACAAAACTTTTAAAGTTAATAACAAATTTAAAACAATATATTGAAATAATAATAAAAAAATCAGAATTTGCAACTGATGTATATAATGGAATAAAAGTGGCTATCGTCGGAAGACCTAATACCGGAAAATCTTCAATTTTAAATTTATTATTAAATAAAGAAAAAGCAATTGTTACAGATATCGAAGGAACAACAAGAGATATTATTGAAGGCGATTATGAAATAAATGGAATTCCTTTTAAAATAATAGATACTGCAGGAATTAGAAAAACTCAAGATAAAATAGAATCAATCGGAATAGATCGTTCATTAAATGCAATTAAAGAAGCAAAAATTATTGTCCATTTATTTAACCCGGGTCAAAAAGAAAACAAAGAAGATGAATTAATAAAAGAAATGTCAAAAGGAAAAATATATATTCCAGTATTGAATAAAAGTGATTTATTAAATGATAAAGTTTCATCTGATTATATATTAACATCAGCAAAAAATAAAAATATTTGAGAATTAAAGAATAGTTTGGTAAAAAACTATTTAAATCTTGATTATAATGACAGGGAATTAATTTATAATACTAGAAGATTAGGTTTGTTAAAGCAGTGTTATATTGAATTAAATAATGCGATTTTAAGCATGAATAAAGGTTTTGGCCCTGAGATTGTAATACTCGATATTAATAAAGCATGGTCACTACTTAGAGAAATTTTAAACAAAGAGCATGATAACGAATCTCTATTGGATAATATGTTTAATAAATTTTGTTTAGGAAAGTAAAAAAGGTGAAAAATGGGTTATAGTAGAAAAGTCGAACTAAAAGAAGGCCAAATATTGAAATGGGTTAAAAATGAATCAAAACCCTTTTATTTAGACCTTTCGTATGAAGGTTTAGGAATAATAAGAGATTTTAAAGTTCCTATATTTGTTTATAATTTACTGCCTGATGAAGAAGTCGATATCGAAATAACATATTGCTCTAAAAAATGTTGTTTTGCAAAAGTAAAAAAATATAGAACTTGTTCATTATTGAGAGAAAAAATGGAACCTTCAAGAGTTTTATTGTATGAAACAGGTTCTACTCCACTAGCTGGGATTAATTATGAAAACCAGTTAAAATTTAAGCAATATATTATTAAGAATTTATTTGAAAGAAATTTAAATTACACAAAAGTTTTACCTATACTTGAATCAAATTGCCAATGGTTTTACCGCAATAAAATTTCGTTGCAAATAAAATATGATGAAAAAGGTCCAAAAATAGGTTTTTTTAAAAAATATAGTCATGATCTAGTTGAGCAAACAGAAATGGAACTTGCGGTTGTTGCAATTAGGGAATTTTATAAAAAAGTGCTAATTAGTCCAAAAACAGATTTTGAAAAAGATTTTAAAAATCTTATATTTCAGGTTAAACCATTTAAAATTACTTTAAGATCGCCAAAAAGCTCATTTTGTTGTATTGAAATAATTCTTCATATTAAGGAAGATTTAAGTCCTGAAAATATAAAATTATTTGAAGCCTTATTAAAGGACAATCTAAGCTATAAAGTAACTTTCTTTAATACAACTTCTAATAAGTGGATTAATTTGCTAAATCATAATGGTATAAAATATGAACTTGGAAAATTAGTGTTTAATGTTGTTAATGATACTTTTTATCAAATAAACGAAACGGTTATGAATAATATATATAAAAAGATAAGTGATTGAATACCTAGTAATGAATTGAACGTTTTGGATGCGTTTGGTGGAGTTGGTACAATCGCTTGCTTTATTGCGCATAAATGTCGTAAGGTTTATTCGGTTGAGATAAACAAAAAATCATCATTAATGGCTATTGAAAATATTAAAGAAAATAAAATTTCTAATATCGAAGTAATAAATGATGATGCAAATAAGTGGCTTATTTTAAATAAAGAAAAAATTGATCTAGTGATTTTCGATCCGCCTCGAGAAGGTTTAGATTCAGAAACTATTAAATCAATTAAGGATTCTGATATTAAGAAAATAATATATTTAAGCTGTGAGCCTAAAACATTAGTTCGGGATCTACAGAATATAACAAGTTTCGGATATGAATTAATAGAAGTACAGCCTTACGATATGTTTCCACAAACCCAACATATTGAAACTCTAGTTTTACTAGAAAAGAAATCTTAATAAAATTTAAATTTAAAAAAGTAAGTCAAAAACTTACTTTTCATCAATTATATATTCAGTAAAGTTTGATAAGTCTTCCATTTTAAAAACATGAAGCGAAACTAGTGATTTTTTAAATCAAGGAATAGTTTTTATATGTTGTAAGGCTTTTGTAATTTGTAATAAATTATTTATTGAACGCGAGAAATAAAAGCTGTTTGACAATCAGTGAAAACCATAGTGTCTTAAAATATCCCTTATTTCTTCATATGCTTGTTTATAATTTTCTTCGCCGACTCCATATTCTCTAATTAATAATTCTTTTTTTAGATAAAAAACAAGACCGTACATATATACCTCTATAATGTAAAAAATATATATTTAATTATACCACCATTACCCTTAAAAATATACCCTTAAAAAAGTAGTTACTTCTTATTAAATTTAAAAATTAATAAGAAAATTAAAAACCCTGAAGAAACAAAAGGCTTGAAAGTTTTATTGAAATTCAAGTCTTTTTTATTTTTATTAATTTTTAAAAAAATATTAACTCAAAGTAAATCATAGAAATAGCTTCAATAAATATTGGTTTTTGTTACAAAAATATAGATAAGAATATATTTTTAATAATTGATTATTGACTTTAAAATCTTTTTAAAAAATGAATTGTTTTTATTTGTTATGTCTTACGTATCAAAATTGCATAAAAATGCAACATATATATATATATATATATATGTATAATATTACAATAAATATTTTTTATATTAAGGAGTAATAAGATGACAAAAAAATCTAAACTTTTTCTTTTAGGAACTTCATCTGCATTATTAGTTCCTATTATGACAATATCTTGCGCTACAAAAAAAGAACCAAATAAACCAAATAACCCATCAAATCCAGTTAATCCGCAAGATTCTCAAAAACCAAAAAAAGACACCCAAACACCTTCATCAATTGAACTGTTAGGTTTTGGTAAAGAAGAATTAAATAAGCCTTCTATCGATAAATCGATTACAGAAGAAGATTTTAATAGACAAATAGGAAAACAAAATTCACAAAAACAAACGAATCCTTCAACAGATGATAAAAAACCTCATAAACCATCTATAAAGTTAGACGAGAATGCTTTCAAAAACATTGCTCCAGATATTATTTTTGATTATAATGAGCCTTCAAATGAACAAATTCAAAAGATAGTTAATAATTATTATAATCAATATCTATATCAAAAATACGACCCCTCAAAAGAGGGAAAAGGAATTAGATTTTCTTTTTCATTAGAAGAAGAAAATAAAAATCCATTAAATACTGATAAGATTATTTTTAATAAAGACATCATTATCGATGGTAAAAAACAAAAGCAAAAACAACAAGAATATTTAAAACAATTATCCAAAATCATTGTTTCCGATTTAAAAAATAACACACAAGCCTCTTTAAATGGTAACAATAACAATATAACATTATCTTTATTCGAAAAAGAACAACAAGAAGAAATTTTAAATACCTTTGAAGAACATATTACAAGTAAATGAAATGATATAACAAAATCTTTTGTTTATGATGAATCATTGTTTACTTCTAACAATCTTAGTGTTGAAAGTTTTAAAAACAGTATAAGTGAATATTACAAAGCAGCTGATCCTACAACGAGAACCATTAAACAACTATTGCAAGACAAAGCAGTTGTTGATAGATATTTTAATATGCTAAAACCTTTGTTGGGCGGGTTTGTAGATTTAAAGGAATTTGGGGATAAGTTTGTATTATTTAACCAAAATAAATTTATTACCCAAGAAGAAATAAAACGCAAAAAAATTACCCACGGAGATTTTAATAAATTAATTCAATATCGTAAAGATGCAATTCGAGAATTAAGTGAAAAAATTACCTATAAAACTTGATTAAAAAATAAAAATGATGAATATTACACTTTATTAAGAAACCCAAAAATTCATAAAATGCACAATTACAATATTGCACTAACACAATTGTGAACGCTTATCGCAGAATTAAATAGAGGTTCAAATTTAATAAAAATAGATAAAGAAAAATTAGACCCTGCCTTGCATACTCAAGCCGAAGTTATTGCAATGTTAAAAAATCCTGAAACTAAAAAGAAAACAGAAAATGCATTTTATGCACAATATATGGATAAAATTTTTACAAACATTTTTAACGCAGGTGAAAAAGAAACAAGATGAGACAAAAATCAAAATTACGTTTTAGAATATAAAACACAGACACATCATTATAAAAAAGAGGAAAAATCTGAGAAAATATATCTTTTGACTAGATTGGTTTTTGATAATAAAGAAACAGATGAATTTTTGATTAAATATACATTCCGTTGAAGAAAAAATGCAGATCACCTTCATTTTAAAGAATCAAAGCCAGCACTTAAAGCAAACCGGTAGTGTAGTAAATTTTGTGTAAATTTATCTCTTGCTTACTTTTTGAGTAAGAGATTTGAGAATAGAAATTACACAAATCTAAATTTATTTTAATTATTTATAGTGCCTAAAAAAAGTAGACACCTCATAGGAGGAATGTCTACTTTTTTATCTTGCTATTTTTGTACATAACAAACCTATATTGCATCTTTTTTAATTGCTTAATTTAATTCTTTTCAATTAATCTTGATGCTTCGGCTAGGTTTACGCTAAAGAAAGTTGTAACACCTCTTTTCTGCATTGTTGCACCATAAAGTTTATCAACCCTTTCCATTGTGCCTTGACGATGGGTGATAACGATAAATTGTGTTTTTTCTTTAAGATTTTGTAAGAATTCTGCAAAACGGATTACATTTGCTTCATCAAGTGCAGCTTCTACTTCATCTAATATACATAATGGCAATGGCTTTGCTTTTAATAGGGAGAATAATAGTGAAATTGCAATAAGTGCTTTCTCACCCCCAGAAAAAAGTTTTAAATTTTTGATAGATTTGCCAGGTGGCTGTGCCACAACATCAATTCCACTATCTAGAAGATTCTCTGGATCTGTGTATCTAATTTCTGCCATTCCACCACCGAACATTTTTGAGAAAACAAACTTTATTTCCTTATTTGCAAGATCAACGGTGTTAGTTATTCTTTCGATTATTATCTTATCCATTTCACTAATAACTTCTTCAATTGTTGTTTTTGCTTCAACAATATCTTTTTCTTGCTTTTTGACTTCATCGTATCTATCCTCTGTTTCTTTAAGTTGTTCGATTGAGTCTAAACTTACATGGCCAAGATCTTTTATATCATTTTTTAAATCAGAAACAATTTTTCTTGCTATTTCAAAATCTAAATCTGCTATATAAAACTCTTTTGCTGTCTCAAAAAGCATATTATATTGTTCTGAAAGTCTTTGTTTTGCATAATTAATAGCTGCTTCTGATTTTGCTTTTTCTGCTATTTGCATAGCATTTTCACTAATGAGTTTATTTAAATCATTATTAGCCGCGCTTTGTTTTGCGTTTGCTTCTGCAAACTCTTTTTTAGCAACTTGTAATAATTCATTTTGAGAAGTTTTGTTTGTTAAAAGATGGCTTCTTTCAAGTACTAGTTTTTGAATTTCATATGCAATGTTAACAGTCTCTAGCTCTTCTATTTTTTCTTTTGATATATTTTCATATTGAATTCTTAATTCATCAAATTTTGCCAAATCATCGTTTTGTATAAGCTCTTGTTTTGACAAATTAAGGCTTAAGTTTGAGAATAAACTAAGTAATTTTTGAATTTCTTGTTCTAGATCATTTAATTTTGTTTGTCGTTCAGAAATTATTTTTAACAGTTCTGGTTTCAGTGATTCAATCTTTTTTATTTGCTCATCAAGGCCAAATGCTGATATGTTGTCGCTTTTTTGCCCCCCACTTAAAACACCACCAACTCTAATTATGTCTCCTTCGAGAGTGACAACCATATAGCGTTTTTCAAGCAGCTGTGATAATCTATTAGCATTTTCAATATTATCCGCAATCAAGATATTGCCTAATAAAAATTTTCTTAAAATATCAAACTCACGTTCAGTATAAACCAACTCTGATGCAATACCTAAAAATCCTTTTTGAGTTTGGGCTACAACAATATGGTGTTCCGAAACGTATTTAGGATTTATGGATGCTAATGGAATAAAAGTTGCTCTACCACCATTATTTTCTTTTAGGAATTCAATAGCCTTAACGGCTGTTTCAGAATTATCAACAACTATATGTTGTAAGGCTCCTGCTAGAATTGTTTCAATAGCAAGGCCAAATTTAGCATCAACGCTTATAATTTCTGAAACTAGAGCCTTATATCCTTTAAATAAATGCGAGTTTTCAACAATATTTTTTGTCCCTTTTTGTAAATTACTTTTGCTTTGCTTTACTTCATGAATATAATCTAATTTTGAATTTATTTTTTGTAGCTTTTCTTTGTCGTTATCCAGTTCTCTTTTAAGGTCATTTTTTTGAGCTGAAATATTTAAGATAGATTGATTAATGGTGTTGATTTTTTCTTTTTGTTGTTTAATAAAATTTTTAGAAAGTGAAATTTTTGTGTTTAGGCTACTTAATTCGTCTTTTAGGGCTTCTCTTTTTTGCTCTACGTTTGCTTCAATACTTCCACTAATAAGCATTTCACGTTGTTTTGATTCCCTAGCAGATCTTATTTCTAAATCATTAATTTCTCTACTTATTTCATCAATGCGAGAAGTTAGATTAATAATCGCAGCATCGAGTTCGACCATGAGATCGTTTTTTTGCTTTGTTATATCATTGTAAAGTTTGATTTTTATTTCAAGATCCTCTTTTTTTTGACTATAAATCATTGAATTAGCGTTTAGTTCATCTAACTTTTCTGAATGAGCCATAAAATCGTGAACTAACAATGAGACTTCAACTTCTTTAAGTTGTTCGCTCATTATTTTATATTTCTTTGCTTTCTCAGCCTGTTTTTGCAAAGGTTTTATTTGTTTTTCTAATTCCTGTACAACAATTGCTATTTGATCTAAGGCTTCTTGCGTTCTTTCTAATTTGCGCAATGCTTCTTGTTTTTTTGAGCGATACATCGATGTTCCAGATGCTTCCTCAAAAATTTCTCTTCTTCTTTCAGGTGTTGCCTCAGCAATATCAGAAATAGTTCCTTGCCCTATAATTGCTAATGATGATTTTGAAATGCCACTTTGCATGGCAATTTCTTTAATGTCCTTTTGTCTTGCTACTTCACCATTTATATAGTACTCATTGGCGCCCTTTCCTCTATTTAAGACACGAGAAATTGTAAAAAAATCATGGGGAATATTAGCGGCACGATCACGATTATCAAAAGTAAGTATGACTTCTGCGCGATTCATTTCCTTTTCTGTTTTTGACCCCGCAAAAATTACGTCCTCCATATTGTCACCACGTAAAACTTTTGAACTAGTTTCACCTAAAACTCATCTGATAGCATCATTAATGTTTGATTTACCTGAGCCATTTGGTCCAATAATTGCAACAACACCGCCGTCGAATTTTAATGTAACCTTATCAGCAAAGGATTTAAAACCATGTGATTCAACTTGAATTAATTTCATTATTTTCCTTTCCGTTTTTCAATGAAGACTTAAAAATAATAATATAAATTATTATAATAACTATTTTTAAAAAGGCTTAGCAAAAAACATTTTTTTCAATGTTGTTGTTATAAAAGCCATTTTTTATAATAAATTTATAATGAATTAATAAATTGTTTTCATTTTATTTTAAGCAAGATTATTCATTTTACAATACAAGTATTTGTTAGTGATTTTTATTAAAATCTTAAGAGTAAAAATAAGAATAAAAATTAATTCTTAAAACATATAAAATAACTTTTTAAAAGAAGTGTAAGTTTATTGTAAAAAGCCTTATAGTTAAATATTTTTTTAATTTTGATAAAATTAATAAAAATAAAGCTTTATTAGTATTGAGGTACCAATATGTCCAATAATAAAAAATGAAAAAATAAAAAAATTAACATTAATAACTATAGAACACTTGAGGTTCAAAAGCAAAGAAAAGCATTATCTAGCTCTTGAAAGATAGCTTTAACTGGTTTATTCCTAGTAGCAATTCCTTCATTTATTTTATTTATTTTGCTCGGCCGAGACGGATGGGCATTTGAAATAACAAAAAAAATGGAAAGATGGTCTATGCTCTTGCCTATTGCTATTGGTATTGTTATTATTCAAACTGCAGTTGTTTCTTTAATAGTTTTTAAATTTAAGGTTTATAGCAGTAGTTCATTTGTTTTTTTAGTTCCATTCGCAATTGCTATGGCTTCGTTCTTAGTTTCATCAGGCGTTGAAGAGTGGCCTTACAGAGTCATGCCAGCTGTTGGTCTTGCGTTTTTATCGTTACCAATATTGCTTGTGTTTAAACATATTGAAAAAAAGAAAAAAGAAAAACAAAAATTACAGTTTGAACAAGAAGAAAGAGCAAAAAGAACATTACTAGACTAAATAAGTTTAGTTTTTTATTTTATATCTAAATTAGTTTTAAATTAAGCCAAAATAAAATATTTACTTTCCAAGGAGATTATATGTATAAAAAAATTTCGCTAATTGATAAAGAAGTTGCAGAAATAATCAATAATGAGTCAAAGAGACAAACTGACCATATTGAATTAATCGCCTCAGAAAATTACGTTTCTGAGCAAGTACTAAATGCTGTTGGATCGTGTTTGACAAATAAATATGGTGAAGGATACCCTAATAAAAGATACTATGGAGGCTGTGAATTTATTGACCAAATTGAAACATTAGCACAGGAAAGGGCAAAAAAACTCTTTGGTACTAAATTTGCAAATGTTCAACCATATTCAGGATCAGTTGCTAACGCTGCTGTTTATATGGCCTTGTTAAAACCAGGCGATAGAGTATTAGGTCTTTCTCTTGATTCAGGAGGTCATTTGACTCATGGTTACAAAATCTCTTTTAGCGGAATTTTTTATGAATCATATACTTATTCAGTTGACGAAAACGGAGTAATAGACTTTAATGAAGTCTTAAAAATAGCTAAAAAGGTTAAACCTAAGATGATTATATGCGGATACTCAGCCTATTCGCAAATTGTAGAATTTGATAGATTTCGAGATATTGCAGATGAAGTAGGTGCATATTTATTTGCAGACATATCGCATATCTCGGGGTTAGTGATAGCAAAATTGCATCCATCACCAGTAGGTTATGCCGATGTGATTATGACAACAACTCATAAAACACTAAGAGGGACAAGAGGTGCAATTATTCTAACAAATGATGAAGAATTGGCTAAAAAGATTGATAAGGCAGTTTTTCCTGGTTGCCAAGGGGGAGCCTTGTTTCATCAAATTGCTGGTAAGGCTGTTTCTTTTTATGAAGCGCTTCAACCTGAATTTATTGATTATCAAAAACAGTTATTGATTAATTCAAAAGTTTTTTGTCAAACTTTTATGAATAAAGGAGCGAAAGTTATTTCTGGTTTAACAGCAAATCATCTTTTTATGATTGATGTTAAAAGTACATATGGTTTAACTGGTAAAGAAGCATCAAGAGTATTACAAGAATGCAATATCACCGTTAATAAGAATTCAATACCGAACGATACAGAAACACCATTAGTATCTAGTGGCATTAGATTAGGATCAGCCGCCATGACTTCTCGTGGTTTTGGCGAAGATGAATTTATCATTTTAGCTAACCTAATGGATAAGTTGTTAAGAGATCCAAATAATGAGAATTTAAAAACAGTTATTAAAAAAGAAGTAGCTAAACTAACTAATATGTTTCCAATAAAAAGAAGTTACATCAAAAATTAATGTTAGAGGTTTCAATGTTAGAAAAATTAGAAACAGATATTAAGAACTGAATCGGTTCAATTGCTGGCGTAGTTGATTTTAAGGCTTTGGATGAAACAAATATGGTTAATTTTGCTAATACGGGAATAGTTGTGGAAAAGATGCCGAAACAAAAAAACGGAATTTCTGTAACTATTGGATTAATAATTTTGATAAACTTAAATGCAAAAAACCTAGTGGAAGAAATATACCAAATCTTAACCTACAAACTAAAAAGCGAAAATATAAAATTATCAAAACTTTGTGTTTTTATAAAAGGAATAAGTAATGAAAAAAATTAACGGAAAACAATGGCTGGGCGCTATTTTGTCTGGTGCTTATAATTTAAGTAACAAACAAAATCTTATTAATGCATTGAATGTTTTCCCTGTGCCTGATGGTGATACAGGGTCGAATATGACGTCAACAATTATTGCAGTTGAAAATATTAAGGCAGATGAATTTAGCAATATTTCTGATATTTCCAGTCAAATAGGTCAATCATTATTATTTTCCGCCAGAGGTAACTCTGGGGTAATTTTAAGCCAAATTTTTAAAGGTTTCGCAGTTGCTTTCAAGGATAAAAAAGAGATAAATTCTTATGATTTGGTAAAAGGGTTTGAGGAAGCTTATAAATACGCTTACAAAGCTGTTTTAAAACCTGTTGAGGGGACAATATTAACTGTTATTAGACAAACATCAGAAGGGTTGAAAGAAAAAATTCTTATTGATAGTGATATTACTGACGTTTCACGTGTTGCCGTGGAACTTGCTAGAATAAGTTGCGATCATACACCTGATCTATTACCGGTTTTAAAAGAAGTTGAGGTTACTGATTCAGGCGGTGAAGGTTTGTATGCTATTCTTGAGGGAATGCATTTATACTTTCAAGGTCAACCTATTACGCTTTTGGAAAAACAAACTGAGGTAAATAAATTTATATCTGATAATGAAGTTTTTGATGGTGAGTTTGGTTATTGCACCGAGTTTATTGTCGAATTAAAAAATAAGAAAAAATTCAAAAAGGATTTATTAATTTCGAAATTAGAGAAACATGGTAGTTCAATGGTTCTTGTGCAGGATGACTCATTTTTAAAGGTTCATATTCATGTCACTAGACCTGGTGATGTTTTAAATATTGCCAACAGCTTGGGACAATTTATAAAAATTAAGATTGAAAATATGACCTTACAGGCTAATGATAGTAAAAGAAATAAAAATGATAATAATAGTAATGATCAATGTTGTGACGATAATCAACATGATTGCGGTTCAATAAAAAAGACTGCTGTAATCTCATGCAATTCTGGAACTGGCATTATTGATCTTTTGAAAGAAAATGGTGTTTCGTATATTGTTGAAGGTGGGCAAACTAATAACCCATCAATAAATGACATTGTATCCGCTATTAACGCCGTAAGAGCTGAAACTATTTTTATTCTTCCAAATAATAAAAATATTATCCTCTCAGCCCAACAAGCCTCAACTATCGTGCAAGATAAAGAAATTATAGTAATTCCAACAAAATCACAGGCCCAAACGCTAAGTATTTTATTTAACTATAGTGAGGAAAATAGTGTTTCTGATAATCAACAACTAATGAATGATGCTCTTTTAAATATTCATTATGGCGAGGTTTCTCCTTCAATTAAAACCACTAAACTCAACGGTATTAAGGTTAAAGCCGGTGATTTTATGGCTATAAAGGAAGGGAGATTGAAAGATACAGATCCAACATTTAATGGTGCAGCAATAAAATTACTTCATGAATTAATTACTCCCGAAACGCAATTAGTTAACATTTTTTATGGCCAAGATGTTACTGAGTCAGATATAGATGAATTACAAAATTATATTGAAATAAATTTTGATGTAGATATCGAAATACACAATGGCGGTCAAAGTATTTATCCTTATTTAATTTCAGCGGAATAGGAGAATTGAAATGAAAAAAATAGTTTTCGATGTAATGAATAATGATAATGGCTATAAAGAAGCAATCCAAGGCGCATTGGCCTTTATGAGTAAAAATAAGGATTATCAAATTGCCTTAGTTGGCGATAAAAAACTTATTGAAAAAGAAATTAAAAACAATACTTATTTAATAAAAAAAGAAGATTTTATAATTATTGATTCACCCAATTTAGCAACCATCAATTCTTCGATAAGAGACGTTTTAAAAAAGCCATCATCAATGTTGGATGCTTTTAATTATTTAAATGAGAATGATTTTGATGCAATCTTGAGCAGTGGTGATAGCGGGTCTTTTATTTCATTAGCAACCCTAAAAACAAAAAGATTACCAAACGTTTTTAGACCTGCTTTTATGCCCATATTGCCTACAATGTCTGACCATTTTTCCCTGTTATTAGATGCCGGCGCAAATATTGATACACCAGCTCAATATATTAACAACTGAGCTATTGTAGCTAGTAAATATTTTGAATTAATTTTTAAAAAATTTAACCCAAGTATTGGATTGTTAAATGTTGGCACCGAGGAATATAAGGGTAGCCAAAATATCAAAAACGCTTACACGCTATTAAAGGAAAATAAGAAAATTAATTTTTATGGATTTATTGAGCCTAACGATGCTATTGCCGGAAAGGTTGATATTATTTTAGCTGAAGGACAACAAGGAAATATATTTCTAAAAACTCTTGAATCTTCATTTATTAATTTTGGGAAACTTCTCAAGAAAATAATTTATAAAAATATAAAAACAAAGATAGCGGGTCTTTTTTTGAAAAATGATTTGAAAAAATTTAAAGAAAAATTTGACTACCGAAATATTGGCGGTGCATATATAATTGGTTTAGAAAAAATTGTTGTTAAAGCTCACGGCGGTTCTGATGAATTAGCATTTGAAAACGCATTAAACCAAATTAAGCTTTTGCTAGAAAAGGAAGATTTTATAAAGAACCTTTCAAAGCAATTGGGGGATATTGAAAATAATGAAATTTAATGGTAGTGATTTAAAAATCCTAGATAATGTCTTGCCCTTTTTAAAACAATTGGGAGTAAAAACAAAAGAATTAAGTGATGAACATTTGTTTATTTTAATAACTGCATTTACACATAAATCTTTTACGAATGAACATAAGACAAGACCTCATAATGAATATCTTGAATTCATTGGAGATGGTGTATTACAATTTGTTGTAACAAGTTGAATTGCCAATAAATTTCCGCAATATGAGGCAGGTTTAGCAAGTAAATTAAGAAGTAGTATAGTAGATAAAAATAACCTTGCCAAAATTGTTGAAAAGTACTCATTATTTAAATGATTAAGATATGGTAATTCTGCATTTTCTAATGGAACTAATATCAAAACGAAATCTAATCTTTATGAAGCATTTATAGGTGCTATATATTTGGTTTATGGTATTGAGGGGGTAAAGAAAATTACTGACCTAACATTATGAGAATCATTTAATTTGCAATGTAACAAAACCCATGTGCATCCTAAAAGCGAGTTGCAAGAATTATTACAACAATTTAGTCATTCTAGAATTGAGTATGTTACTGAAATGCTTCCTAACAATGAATTCGGTTCTATTGTATTGCATGAATCTCAAAGATATGGCGAGGGTTATGGTAAATCTAAAAAAGAAGCCGAAACTAATGCTGCAATTAATGCGCTGAAAAAATTAAGAAGAAAATAAATAAAAACGTCTTTTATGTTGAATACATACAAGACGTTTTTTAATTATAATTAAGGTTATTTTGTTAAAATAATTCAACTTGATTTGTATCATTTAAATTATCTAATATACCTAGTTTTTTTAGTTCGGAACAAATCTTAGAATTTACTTTTCCTCTCTGGCAAAGATCTTCGATAGATAAAAATTCTTGCTGATTTCGAGCATTAACTATTTGTTCTGCAACGGTATCACCTAGTCCATCAACAACAATAAATGGCGGTATTAAGGATTTGGTTTTTTCATCAACAATTCAATCTTTGGAATGAGATATTGATAAAGAAACGTTTTGAATTTTAAACCCTCGAGCATACATTTCCTTTGTTATTTCAAATGTGGTAATTAATGCTGACTCTTTTGTTGAAAGCGCATTACTTATATCGTTCTTTCTCTTTTTTAAATTCATTAGTTTTATATCAACGCTAGTATACCCTTTTGACATTGTTTCAATATCAATTGCATCTGGTCTTATTGAAAAATATGAAGCGTAAAATTGTAGAGGATAATAAAGTTTATACCAAGCAATTCTTCAGGCCATAATAACATAAGCCGTTGCATGAGCCTTAGGAAACATATATTCAATTTTTTTTAGTGAATTAATGTATCAGTCTGGAACATTATTTTTTATTAATAGTTCCTCTTGCTCTGCGGATAAGCCTTTACCCTTACGGACTTTTTCCATTATTTCAAAGGCTTTTAATGGCTCGATATTTTTTCTTATTAATTCTTGCATAATATCATCACGACAACATACACAATCTTTTAATTTAAACCCTTTTTTGACTAACTCTTCAGCATTTCCGGCCCACACATTCGTTCCGTGACTTAGACCACTTAATAAGATTAAATCATTAAATGTGCGTGGTTGCGCTTCTCTTAACATGTTTCTAACAAAACCCGTTCCAAACTCTGGCAAACCATAAGCACCTGTAGTTTCACCATCAATCATTTTTGGATCGATTTTTAGCGATTCAGTTGTATAGAATAACTTCATAACTTCTGGATCAGATTTTGGTATGTCTTTGGCATTTGTTTTTGTTAAATCTTCAAGCATTTTTATTGTTGTTGGATCATCATGACCTAGTAAATCAAGTTTTAAAACATTATCATGAATGGATTCAAAATTAAGGTGTGTAGTTTTTCATGAACTATTAACATCATTTGCGGGATAATTAACAGGTGTAAAGTCCTCAACATCAAATTCCTTGGGAATAATAATAATTCCTCCCGGGTGTTGCCCTGTTGTTCTTTTAACCCCGGCCGATTTATTTGCTAAGAAATCAAGAAAAGTTCTTGATCACGGTGTTTCACTTAATCGCACTTCTTCCATATATTTTCGGCAAAAACCATATGCGGTTTTTAAGGCAATTTTAGATATAGTTCCGGCCCTGAATGAATGATTTTCACCAAATAATTCCTTAACTAAATTGTGAATTTTTGGTTGATAATCACCACTGAAATTTAAATCAATGTCCGGAACTTTGTTAGCTTCAAAACCTAAAAAGGTTTCGAAAGGTATATTATGCCCATCTTTTGAGAGTTTTTTATTGCAATTTGGACAATTCTTATTAGGGAGATCCCACCCTGAATATATATTGGGATCATTATTTCATTCAAAATATTTGCATTCCAAACATAAATAATGTGGTTCAAGTGGATTAACTTCTGATATTTCTGATAGGTTAGCTACTATCGAGGAACCTACTGAGCCACGACTGCCCACTTGATAACCATCTTCATTTGAACGTTTAACTAATTTATGGCTAATTCAATAAATTACTGAGTAACCATACTTAATAATAGGGTTTAACTCTTTTTCTATTCTTTCAATGATTATTGGATCAGGACTTTTTCCATATTTTTTATAAAGATTTTCATATACTAAATTACGCAATTTAGTTGGTGAATCATCAAAGGTCGGAACATACAATTTATCTTTAATAACTTGTATGTTCTCAATTTGATTAGCAATTTTTTTGGGGTTATAAATAACAATATCTTTAATTAATTTTTCATCGCCTAAAAAAGCGAACTCATCTAACATTTGTCTAGTTGTTAGATATTGCAACTTTGGTTGTGTTTTTCTTTTTAATCAATGCACCCCACCACCAAGCGAAGGAGCGTTAATGTAAATGGCATGAATAGTTTTTTGAAAATCATAAACATATCTTGAATCAGATGTTGCAACACACATTTTGTTAAGCTTTTTGCATTTTTCGATTAAGTCATGATATGCGAATTTAAGATTTTCTCATGAGATAAGTTCCTCACCCTCTACTAAATACACAAAAGATGAAATCGGTGGCAATTCAATATAATCAAAGTTAATGATTTCTTTTTCTATTGATTCATTTGTACCCAGGATTATTTTGTCCCATAATTTTGAGCGATGTGTCCCTGAACCAAACAAAATATTATTGTATTTTATTTTATCCTCAATGTAAAACTTTGGACCGTCATTATAATTTTTTGTTAGTGATGAAGATAGAATATTGAATAACTCTTTAAGGCCTCTTTGGTTTTTTGCTAATACTCTTATTTCGGAAGACATTATTCTGTTTGATCATTGTGTAGCATCAACATTTAACAGCTCGGATGCACTAAAGATGTTTTTTTCAATGGCTAATCTTGTGATCATTTTTAATCATACTTGAGCCAAAGCATGAGCATCATAATCAGCCCTATGAGCGTCGCTAAATGTATAAATAACATTATGTCTCTTACATACATAATTCATTTTATGCCTTGCTTCACTTTTATCTAAAAAATATGAAACCCACAAGGAGTCAACACAAATTAGATTGCTTGTATCAAGACCTAATTGTCTAAATTTTTCCATACACATATTTATATCAAACGCAGCATTGTGCGCTACACCAATGCGCCCGTTTAAAATAGAATGGATTTTTTTAATTCCCTCTTCAGGGGATAGCCCCCCTTCTAAAAGTTGTTCATTTATTTTGGTTAGTTCTTTGATTTTTTGGCTTAGTGTCTTTTTTGTTTTGATAAAAAACTGAATTTTTTCTACTATTATGCCATTTTTAATTATTGTAGCTCCAAACTCAATAATATCGTCAAAGCGGCATGATAGTCCTGTAGTTTCGAGGTCAAAAACAACGTACTCAGCTTCTTTTAAATCAAAATCCTTAAATTTTTCATATCCTTTAAAAATTAAATTTTTCTTTGAAATTGTAGATAGTGTTGCTCCGTATATAGGTTTAATTCTTTTTTCTTTTTTTAAGGCATTATAGAAAGATGGGAAACTTTGCACATTATCTAAATCCGTAATTGCGATAAATTCATGGCCATATTTTATGGCAGCTTTTATATATTCATTAGGGGAAGAAATTCCGTCTTGAACACTCATGTGTGTTCTTGTGGCTAAATCTATTCTTTTTTCAACCTCATTATCTTCGGCTAATGAAGTTATTGGCTCTGTTTTGGTAAACGCTTGCGCACCGTATGCCATTATAACCTTAGCTTGTGTAAATTTGTCATCAGTTAGCATACCTGTTACATAAATAGTATCACCTTCATTGATAGAAGGTTTTTCTTCTGATTCGTTTTGAATAAAATTGACAGAAATAGCTTCGTTATAATCTGAAATTTTTAATGTTAAAAGGCGTTTGTTATTTTTTAACGATTTTCATTCTAAAAAATAAATTTCCCCCTTTACAATAACTCTTAGTTCTTCAAATGTTGTTAAGGCGGTAGCAATATCCATTTCAACTAATTTAGCCTTAGGTTTTGCGTAATATTTTTGACCGCTACTATTTGTTGTATTTTTATCTGGATTTTTTTGCGAAAAACTTAATTCCTCTTTTTGCTGAATTGAGTAGGAGTTTATTAAATTGTTTATGGTTTTTTTCTTACTATTATTTGAATTATCAGCTAATTTATAAATAGGTTTAAGAAATTCAAATCCTATTTTTTCTAGTCCTTGAACAATTAGGTTATTATTTTGTTTGAATTTTTCATATGCAGTTTTTAATGGAATAAGAAAATTTATTTCATTGTCAGTCACTTCTATATGAGCCGAATTTATAAAACCAGAAATGTCATTCAATGAAGGAAAACTTTTATCAATAACATATTTTAGATAGTCAGCAATGTTTTTTTTATCTAAAATAACATTTTGAATAATTAAATTAATGCGGCATTTTGGAAATCGAGACTCGACAGCTTTATGAAATTTCTTATATTCATTGATGTTAATATGTTGATCAAATTGTACATCAAAAACTCAGTTTTCAAATCCCTCTTTAATAGCGGGATGTACTAATAAAAGTTTAGCACCATCAAATTCATTAGATGGCTCAAATTTTACCTCTTTACATAGTTGTTTAAAATATTCATCCATCATATGAATTACCTCCAAATCTAATTAATAAATAATATTATTGAAGTCATGATTACAACAAATGAAGTTGAATCAAAACGATCCATAAAACCACCATGCCCTGGTATTAAATTTGAAAAATCTTTTATTCTATATAATCTTTTGACTAGCGAAAAAACAAGATCGCCTAGAATAGATATAAATGGTAAAAGGAATATGCCAGCTATTAATTGTTTTCAATTAGTAAAAATAGAAAATGTTTTGTTTTGTGTTATATGGCCTAAATACATTGTTATAAATACAAAAATCGATCCAAATATAAAACCTACAAAAGCACCCTCTCATGACTTCTTTGGACTTATTTTAGGAGCCATCCCTCGCTTAATTAATTTTTTTCCAAATAAAGAACCGCCGACATAGGCCATCGTATCAGTGATAACTGGTATTATAATAATGGCGAAGACAAAATATAAATTTGCAGCGTTATATATAAACAAGCTTTTAAAAGCAAGTGGAATAAATCATGTTGAAAAAATAGCAATAAAATAAGAAAAAATAAAGTCTCTTTTTATGGTTTTAGTAATAAAAAGATTTACTAGAAATATGCAAGTTATAAAGAGAATTATTAGCAATAGCTGTAATGCTCTAAATTTAGATAGACTATCATATCCAAAAAAAAATGATTTTTTTATTTGTTTTGTTACTATCAATATATTTGAACCAGTTGTTTTTGCGAGACCTATAAAATTACTATGTTCTGGTTGCGCTGAGAACCAATCCAGCGGAAAAGCCCAAACTAATACTGTTAAAATAGCTATAAGAATATTTTCCCATCTTTTTAAAATGTTATGAGAAAGAACCTCATAAGTTGCTCATGCAGAAATGATAGCAAAGAAGGAGAAGCCAATAACTTTTCCTGGTATTTTTCCAAAATATGTTATAAATAAAAAAGGCAATAAAATTAATGCTAAAATCATTGCTGACTTTATTCTTAGCTTAATATTTTTCATATTTAATAATTATAGACACTAACAGTTTATTAATGATGTAAAAAAAGTTTTATATTTATATTTTTTTATAGTAAATTTTGTAATAGATGACATTAAAGTTATAAATATATTTAATTACAAAATTAAAACACACCTTTTTAGTCCGAGAGATGAAATACAAAAAATCTATAGCAAAATTTAAATAGACTTTATCTTTAAATACTTTAAGAATTTGGACTATAGTTTTTAAGAAAGATAATTTTTTATAAATTATTTTGTAAATATCATAATTTTATTCCAATGTAGCTTATCAATAAAAATTTCAATAATTATATGTTAATTATTAAACCCCTTCTTTAAAAAATATATCGCTACACCGGACGATTATTTGAATTTTTATATGATATAATTTTTCTATGCGACAAAAAACTATCAATAAATTATTTTGTGTAGATAATATATATATATATATATATTATAGTTAAGAAGTTTCCATTTTTAAAGTATTCTCCTATTATTAATAGCAAGCCTTGACATTCTTAAAGAAATTTAAGAATTTTTTTGTATTTTTGATGAGTAAAACAATAAACGTTTTGGAAACTTTTTCAGGTATAGGAGCACAAAATAAAGCAATTACAAACATAAACAAATTAAGAAATAAGGATGTATTTAAGATAGTGGCCACCGCTGATTGAGATGCACGTGCCAACATATCATATGCCACAATGCATCATAATTTACATGATAATTATCTAAAAATATTGGCAAATAATAATTTAACCACTGAGTTACAAGTGAACGAATTTTTGAAGCAGTTTTGTTTATCTCTTAACTCAAAAACACCTGCAAAGATTAAATCTAAAAGCCTTAAATTCAAAAAATATCTTGCTGCATCAATACTATTAAGTAATAATCAAGTAGATATTCGTAAGTTAGATCCAAATATATTAAAAAAACATAATATTGATTTAGTTACTTATTCCTTTCCTTGTCAAGGACTTTCGGTTGCAAATATGGGTAGAGCAAAAGGAATCAACGATGATGAATCTACTTCATCACTTGTTTGGCAAATCTATCGAATTTTGTCCAATTCCTATCATAAACCAAAGTACTTAATAATGGAAAATGTTAAGAATTTATTGTCTCAAAAATTTATGCCTGAGTATCAAAAATGAGTTGCGTTTCTTGATGAATTGGGTTATAAAACATTCACAACAGTAATTAATAGTTTAGATGCAGGTTCGATACAAAAAAGAGAACGTGTGTTTGCATTAAGTGTGTTAAAAAACATATATACTCCATTTAGTAATGATTTTGAGTTTCGTGATTTTATTAACAAAATAAATCAAGCAAAAAAATTAAGTCTCGAACAACGAAAAGAACGTTTTAAGAATATCTTTGATTTTAGAAGCAACACAAAAGAAAATATCGATATGTTGATTAATAACACACCTTCTCGACTAAGAATGGTTAATACACAAAAAATAATTAATGATTCTAAAAACTACATCATTAATACATTGACTACTAAACAAGATAGGATACCATGCACTGGAATTATTAAGTGCAAAAACAATAATAAAGCAAAACTTCAATATAGGTTTATAAGTCCACGTGAAGCATTTATGTTAATGGGCTTTGGAAAAGAAGATTATGACAAAATAAAACTTTTTTATGATGAAGGAATATTAACAAAAGAGTCATTACTTAAACAAGCAGGAAACTCTATTGTTGTTGAAGCAATTACGTCAGTGTTTAACGCTGTTGAAGAAATAGAAAAAATAAATGGAGATTTAAATGAGTAAAATAAGTAAGAAAGAGTGAAAAAAATTTTTTAGTAATAATGGATATATAAATTGAAAAATTGACACAAGTATTACAACATATATTGATAATTCTGTTGGTAATTGAATTCCAAATATCAATGATACAAATAAAAAAATATATATTTTTAATAGAAACAACAAAAAATACCAAGCTTTTTTAGGTGAGGAAAGACAAGGCATTTTATTCTATAGATCTAAAGATAATTTATACGCTCATTCAGTATATAGACAAATTATTGATGTTCTTTATAGTACAAGAATAGTTTCCAAAAAGAGTGATGATTATTACGTGAGCGATCAATTTATTACATTTTTAAATAGCAAAACTAGTAAAGATAATTCTTGATTAATATATCAATTCATAAGAGAAAATCTTGGTTCACTTTTAGAAGAATATATAATTAAACCTTTAGAATCTTTTGAGAACTATCAGTCCGATAATGATGCAGATTACAAAAAAAATGAGGATTTACAAGTAACTAAATATTGGTTTAACGTTTTGCTAAGAGTTGATAAAAAGTATTTAAGCCGCTATTTTATTAAATGTTGAGACATTGAACCTAAAGGGGCTGATTTTGATAAGTTCGTATCTAATATTGTGGGTGAAGACGGTTCACAAGAAAGCAATCAAGTATTAGAAATGTTTAGAAACATCATTGATAAAATAGCAAATATTACAAATGTTGCAAATATTATGTGGGAGCTTCAAGAGATAAATGATTTAGTTGATTTTAAGATACCAAACCTTAACAGTGAATATAGTAATCCATTTTTAGATAAACTGGACAATGCAACAACAACCATTAAGGAACTTTCGGAAATATTATCTTTTAAAGATATTATTCAATCGCAAACAGAATTAAGATACCAAATACCTATATTTCAAAGATCATACTCATGAGATGAATATATCATTAATGGACTTTTTCAAAATATTTTAATTGATTCCAAAAACGCACGTCAAGGACACGATCAGACAACATTTTTGAATACTATAATTTTAATGAGTATTAATTATAAATACAATATTATTGATGGACAACAAAGAATAGTTTCGCTATTACTAATTTATTTAATGTTATTGAGAAAAGCTATGTCTCTCAATCAGGAAGAAGCTAAGAAAATTTTATTGTCTGATAACGGGCATAACAACATTAAAATTATTAAGAAAATGCTAGAAGATTTTAAGTCTCAATGTCCTGAACACTACACTCAACTATACAATCTATTTTTTAACGCTAAAGAAGTCGACCGTTCAACAAGATTTTATGAAAATTACAATGAAATAGTGCGCAATTTCGATAAAGAAATAACAAAGGATAACATCAAATCAATATGTAAATACTTTTTGAATAATGTAAAAATTAATATTGTTTCTATACAAGAGTACAATAGAGGAGACCTAACTAAAATATTTCAAAATATAAATCAATATAGCAAGCGTCTTGGAGTTTTAGACTTATTAAGAAATTTAATTTTTCAGCACACAACAAACCGCGTAAATATTAATGAGTTTAATAAGACAGTTAATATTTATTTTAGAAAATCAAATAAATTAGATAATGATGAAGACATTAAAAAAATAGTGACATTTATTGATGCTTGACTTGTTAAGGAAGGTAAAGCAGATAAAATAGAAGAAATAAATTCAAACTACTACGATATTACAACTAGAACATTTGAAAAATTTAAAATTTTCACCTCTCATAATTCAAATGCGCGAAACATAATTTATGAATTATGAAAAGAGTTTGTATATTACGAATACGCATTTACTGGGTGCGTTGAAAAAATAGATAATATTATAGATTCTAATTTAACCGTGTTTAAACATGAATGTGTAGAGTTTAAAAATTTTGTTGATGACTTTAATAAAAAAATTAAATATATTAATTTTATTAATTTGCAAATCAATAATATAACATCGGGTGGTTCTAAATCTATTTATGTTCCCTTAATCATATCAATCCTAAACAAATTAAACTTTTTTCCAAATGTTGATTTAAATGAAGAAAATCTTATTATTTTGTCTAAAGTACTATACAAAATTGAAAAGTTTGACACATTATGGGAACTTGATTTTAAAGGACAATCTCTAGGTACATCAATAATTAATAAAACAAATAAATTGTTATTCAAAGATAATAAACCCGTAGATGTTGAATTTGCTAATCAAATTTATAAAGAACTTATTAAGATGCTATCGTTAAATGATGAAGACGATAAAAATATTAAATTATTGCGCGAACATCTTAATAATAAATTTAATTATGAAATAACTGATGAGAATTCATCATTTAAACCAGTGTCAAATAAACTGTATAAATTAATTATTGCACGTGTATTTAGTGGTTTCAAAAATATGCGCGAACAGCCATTTTGATATGAAAAGTTTAGAAGTGAAGATGAACGTCAAAATGATTTAAGCTATTTAAATTTAAGTTATGAACACATATTGCCGCAAAAACCTTCACCAGAAGATCGCAAAGATTTAAAAAATATGAATATTGATTTTAATACAGACTATATGACACTAGTTTACAAGATTGGTAATGGTGATTTAATGTTTAAGCCGGATAACTCAAGATTAAGTAATGAAATGGTTAAAGATCCAAGTAAATATAATATGGTATCAAAAACAAATTTTGCATTAAACACACCAATAATGTCCTTGCTACCTGATAAAGAAGGCAATTTTACTAAAATATCTTTTAGCCCAATAGTTGGAGAACCTATTAAATGTCTTGAGGATTTTAAAAATCGAAAAAAATCTATTGATGAACGTACAAATCAAATTATTGAAGCTTATATTTATATTATGTTTAGCGATAAAGCAAATAAATTAAAGTAATATTAATAGAAAATGCACTATATAAAACATTAATTGTAAACAAAACAAAAATATCTATAGTCCCTAAGATGAAGTATCTAGATTCCTAGATATTTTCAAAGAAAAATGAGATTCTAAATATCACTATGCGCTTAAAAGTTGACAAAAAAACATCGATGAACTAATTACTTTCTTTAACTTTCTGGCCGAAATTAGAAAGCTATTTTATATAACAAATATCATCGAAAATTTAAATAGAAATATTAGAAAAATATCAAGAAACAAAACTTCATTTCCTACTGATGACTCTTTAATAAAGATAGTTTATTTTGCAATCCAAAATCAGTTAGAAAAATGAAATAAAGTTGTTCCTAACTGAGGACCTGTTTTTTGTGTATATAAATTTACATTTGTGTAATTGCTATTCTCAAATCACTTACTAAAAAGTAAGTCAGGGATTAACTTACACATTTTTTTACACTACCTTTAGAATTTTGCGCAATGTTTTTTATTAAAAGAGACAATTTGTTAAAATCCCGTTTGTGAATTTATTAATAATTTAAGTTTAATTATTTCTTTTTTTATTTTTTATAATTAAAAGACCCTTCCTAATAAAATTTCTTAAGAAAGGTCTAATAGATTTACACAAAACTTTTTTAGTTTTAATGAGATACATTAATCTTTTATTATAGTTTTGCCTTTTTGCACAAGTATACTTCTTATAAATTTACTTATTTTTTTATTCTCAGTAATTCCGATGAACTATTTTGATTTTATTAAATTGTCATTAAATCTTTTTCTTTTATTTTAGTTAGTGAATTTATATTTTCAATTGATTTGTCTATCTCTTTTTGGATTTGGTCCAAATAATTCTTTTGTAGATCTTCTGACAGTTCTTTATCTGCTTTGATGTGTTTATTAATATCCTGGCGGATTTGTCTTATCCCCACCTTTGCTTGTTCAGCGATTTGATTTAATAACTTAGTCATTTCCATACGTTTTTCTGTTGTCATTTGCGGATAAATTAATCTTAATTGATGTCCCATATTAATAATAGTAATATTTAGTTTTTGGTCTATAAGAGTTTTTTCAACTATTTTTAGAATTGCCATATCATAAGGTTTAACTAATAATTCTAATGGTCCATTTGAACTTATTGAAGCTAATTCATCTAAATTCATTCACGATTCATAGTAATTAATTTTAATTTTATTAATCAAAGCGGGGTTTGCTTTTCCGACAGCAACTTTTAATGATTGCACTTCAAAATTGTCGATTGTTTTTTTAATATTCTTTTTTAAATCTTCTATATAAAAACTTAACTCCATAATTCCTCTATTTTTTATTAGCAATGATTGTATTTGGTATCTTATTTTCAATAGCTCTTAATAATGCTTCATTTTCATTAATATCAAAAACTATTATATCAATATTATTTTCTTTTGCCATTGATGCAGCGGTTTGATCAATAACCTTAAGGTCTTTTTCAAGCAATTCATCATAAGTTAATGTATTGAATTTAATTGCATTTTTATTGAATTTAGGGTCACTATCATACACACCATCAATATTGTTTTTACCCATTAATATTGCATCAGCTTCTATTTCGGAAGCATATAATGTTGAAGCGGTGTCTGTTGTAAAAAAAGGTCTACCAGTTCCGCCAGCAAAAATTACTACCTCGCCACTTTTTAGGTATTTTTTAGCCTTTTCATTTATATAAACCTCGCAAACCTTGGGATCTAGTGTTAATGAAGATAATACTCTAGTTTGTAATCCGTTATGTTCGAAACCTGATTGTAAGGCAAGTGCATTCATAGTCGTTGCTAGCATACCAATGTAATCAGCTCTAACTCTTTGAATACCATTTTTCGCAGCGCTTGTTCCTCTTCAAAAATTACCGCCGCCAACAACAATTGCAACCTCGACATTATTGGCAATAATAACTTTAAGTTGTTTAGCAAATTTTTCAACTAGTTCATAGTCAATAGCTAAATGTTTTTCTTTATTTGCTAATCCTTCTCCTGAAAGTTTTATTAAAACCCTTTTATATTTATAAGACATTAAATAACTCCTCTAAAAAGTTTTACTATTTTTAAAATTATATATTTTTTAAAATTAATATAACTATTTTAACTCATCAAAATAAGTACTTTTAACCCAGTTTCTTATCAAGCAATATAAGTTTTTGCCTTGCTTTTTTAACAGCATCAAATGCGCCCGGTCTTGACATTGCCAACTCATCAGCAATTTCAGCAAAAGATAAATCTTCAATTAAATGGAGATATAGGGCTTGCTTTTGTGATTGTGGTAATAATTGCCCATATTTATCAAACAATTTAATAATTTTTTCTCTTTCTTCAATATCTTCCATTATTCATTTATACCTTTCATTAAACCATAAATATATGAATCAAGATCGAATTCGGCTAAATCGTCTATCCCTTCCCCTAAACCAATGAATTTTACGGCTAGATTAATTTCATCTTTAATTGTTAACACAATCCCCCCTTTTGAGGTTCCGTCCATTTTTGTCAAAATAATTCCAGTTAGATTTGTCGCTTCGCCAAAGGCTTTTGCTTGTGAAATACCGTTTTGGCCGGTTGTAGCATCTAAAACTAATAAACTTTCATGAGGAGCGCCTGGTATTTTTGATTGCAGTACTTTATTAATTTTAGCTAATTCATGCATAAGGTTAATTTTGTTTTGCAATCTTCCTGCAGTATCAATTATTAGAACATCATAATTATCGTTTTTAACTTTATCAATTGCGCGATAAACAACTGCCGCAGGATCTGTTTCATTGTTAAGCGGTTTTACTATATCTGCGCCAACTTTATTAGCCCATATCTCCAACTGTTCAACGGCTGCAGCTCTAAATGTATCCGCAGCAGCAATTAAAACTTTTTTTTGTTCTTGAATTAACTTGTGAGCGATTTTAGATATTGAAGTAGTTTTACCAGAGCCATTAACACCGACAACCAAAATTACATTAATTCGGTTGTCTTGAACATTAAGACTTGTATCAATAATTGAATTAGAGGCATAGAAAGTAAATAATTTGTCTGCAATAATTTCATTAATCAATTTAGGGTCTTGAATGTTTTCGTTTTTAACTTCTTTTTTACATTCATTAATTATTATTTGAACTAATTTTATTGAAATGTCTGACATAATAAGTAATTCTTCGAGTTCATCAAAGAAATTATCATCAATTTTATTATGCCTATTTTGTATTTGTTTAATGCTTTCAATGAATGAGGAATTTGATTTAGATAAACCTGCTATGTAATTTTCTAATTTATTTTTTTTGTTTAATTCTTTTGCAAGATTTTTCTTTTCCTTAGTTTCTATTTTAGCTTGTTTTTTTGCAATCCTTTCCTCTTTTGTTCCAAAAAGTTTATCTTTTAGTTTTGACCAGAAACCCATAATTTCTCCTATATGTTTTGATATGATTTTATCTATATATTTTATTATAAAAATTATAATTATGTTTTTAGTAAAATTAATAGATAAACTATGAATATTAAAGCAATTGAAAACGACAAGTATTTTAAACAAAAATATAACTTCAAATATCTTTTAAGGTTATCTTTTCCCATTTTTATTCAGACATTATTTTTCGCCACAGTTACCATTGCGGGATCATTAGCTGTCAGCTTTTATAATCGTGTTTATCATGCTGATGGGTCTTACAATGGCTATTATTTTTATACTTTTGCAAAGATATTTGTTGTATATAAAATAATAACTTTCTTACCATTATTATTCCAACTTGGTGTTTTAGTTGTAGCATCCAATCTTTATGGTCAAGGAAAGCAAAAAGAAATTGCAAAACTTCTTTGATCAGCTTTTTATTTATCACTAATTTTGAATGGCGTAATATATTTAATTGTATTTTTTAGTGCTCCTAAACTTTTATCACTTTCAGGCGCTAAAAATACTTTTATTATTGGTTGAAAAAAGGAAGTTGACTATAACAATTTTATAAGTAATTTAAAGAAATCTAACTTAAAATTAGAGCAGGTTTATCAACTTGATTTAAATCATAAAATATTTGTTGGTGGATTTGCTGATGGGATCAATTATATTCCAACTAATGTTGAAGTAGAAGTTAAAAATGAACATAGTTTTGCTATAAAATTTTTAAGAATTGGTACTATTGATATTTTTATAACTTCCATTGCTTTTATAATGAATTCTTCATTGCAAGCAATAAAGAAAAATAAACTTGCTATAATTGGAGTAATTGTTGGAACAATTGTTAGAACAATTTGAATTTTTATGATTCTTTTTGTAATAAAAAATGCATTCTTAGCCTCACTTGAAATTATCATAGGTTCATTAATTAATATTGTGATATCTAGTATCTTAGTGAAAAAATATGTTGTCAAGAATCATAAAATTAAGTTTAAAGAAACATGGAATAATAAATATATTAAGGAAATTCTTAAAATCGGTTTCCCGATCTCACTAGAAACAGGGATTTGATTTGTTTCGCAATATTTATTATCCAAGGCTATTCCGGACGCTAAATTAAATGATAGGTTTATTGGTCTTTGAAGGGCTCTGAATAATATCTATGATTTATTCGCTGCTTATTTGCTAGCGTTAAGTTATGTTACCTCATCTGTTGTGGCAACACAAATCGGAAAAAATAAACTTGATAAGGCTAAAAAAATTGGTAATTTGGCTTATAAAACTGGTTTTATAGTTCAGCTATTATTCGGCATTTTGGGAATTATTTTAACTTACCCCTTGTTTAAAATATATTCAATAGAGACAAAATTAATAAACCAATATTGTTACATTTTAATGAGCGTTTTTGCAATTAAATCATTGATGGATGTAGGGCCATTAACAACATTAAGATCTTTGTGGGGAGCCAATGATGTTTGAATGCCTAATTTAATTTCTATATTCACAATGATTGGATTACAAACTAGTTTTGTATATATTCTAATTCTTTTTGGAAGCAATAATATAAGTCAAGAAATATTTTTAATAAGTTTAAGTTCTATTGCAATAATTGATCCACTATTTAGGACTTTATTATATTTGTTACGCTGAAATACAGATGCCTGGAAGAAATTTGCAAAAAAACTTTAAAGCAGCAAATATCTAAAATTAAATTATTGATTTTTTAAAAAAAGAATTATTATGTTATGTTCATAGTATAAAATAAGCGTTAATATAATGGCGATGCACTATTTTTTTAAAAATATATAATGTGCAAATGTTATTTTTCGTGGATATTTCCTCACCTTTTTGGGGAACAGCATAATATATGTGCCTTCTTTGTTATGCGATAGATAATAGAGATTAATGAATAATTTTTAAGAATTAATAGGCAAATAAAGCAAGGATATTTTTATATTGTTTCTTAATGTTTAATTACGAAATCATATCGTTTAATAAAACAATCTTTAAGATTAAAAATTTTAATGCTTATGATCAAATAAATCAAATATTTAATAAAGTTATTCCTAATTAATTTTGGATAATTAGGTTTTAGCTTAAAATCAGAATAATTAAATAGTTTTTAATCCAAAAAAACAAAAAAATAAATAAAAAAATCAGCCATTTAGCTGATCAAAAATTATTTGATTGAATAGTGAAGATCATTGTTTTCTTTAAGCGCGTTAGTTAGTTGTTTTTTAACAGTATCATTTTCAATGGTTAATTCTACGCTATGAGCATCACTTTTTTTTCCAAAGAAGAAAAACATTTTTTCTGAAACACGAGTAACATTTTTTGGTAAGTTAAGCATTGTAAATTCATTTAGCGCCAATGCCGAGTCTTCAATAGTGTTGATGTTCTTTAAATTTATTTGAGTTAATTTATTTTTAGCGAGAACACCAAAACTTAGTTTTTTTAGTCTTGTCGCGGCTTCGATATTGATTGAAGTTATTTGATTGTTATAGAATGCTTTTTCATTTATTTCTGCAATTGATGATGGTAGTTCTACTTTAGTTAATCTGTTGTTTGCAAAAGCTTCCTCTTCAATTTTTGTTAGGTTATTTGAAGAAATATCAAATTGAATTTCTTTTAATCCTAAATTGGCAAAAGCACCTTTTTCAATAATTTCTAAACTGCTAGGAAGAATAATTTTTTCTATATTAATCTCATTTTTTTTAATATCAAAGATTCCTGGTGCAGCAAGAAATTCAGGAGCTGCATGCGATTGTTCATTAGTGTTTAAAAACAAACCATGTAATGAATTTCCTGAGAAGGCTCCAGCTGGAATAACCTTTAGATTAGTTTTGCTTAAATCTAGTGTTTTAGTATCTTTTTTATAGTTTTCTCTACCAGCCGTTCCTAAAACGAAGGCTTTCGCAAAATCATTCAATGATTCGCCTCTCGAACACGAAACAACAAGAGCAGTAGAGATGCAAGGAACAGAAATACTTGTTAATGTTAATAATATTTTTTTTGCTATCTTCATAATTAACTAATTGTATCATAATTTTATATAGAAGGGATGTTTCTGATAGATAAATATGCTTAGTATATAATTTAAATTATGAAGAATTTTAAACTTATTTCTGACTATAAGCCATCTGGCGACCAACCCCAAGCAATTGATAAATTAATTCAGGGGTTAAAAGAGGGCAAAAAACATCAAGTTTTATTAGGCGTTACAGGGTCTGGTAAAACATTCACCTTGGCCAATGTTATTCAAAATAGCAATAGACCCGCTTTAGTGATTAGTCATAATAAAACTTTAGCTAGCCAATTATATAACGAACTTAAAGAACTATTTCCCGAAAATAAAGTTGAGTACTTTGTTTCATATTTTGATTATTATCGTCCTGAATCTTATTTGCCTAAAGATAATTTATTTATTGAAAAGTCATCTACAATTAATAAGGAAATTGAATCAATGAGGATTTCAGCTTTTAATTCATTACTCAATAGAAGGGACACTATTGTTGTCGCATCTGTTGCAGCAATTTATGGCGCTTTTAATCCACATGAGTACAAGAAATATTTATTAAATATTTATGTCGGAATGGGCATAAGCATCAAGGAAATAAAATATTCATTAGTACAAATGGGTTATCAAAATAAAAAGATCTATCCTGATATTGAATTTGGTGAATTTTCTGCATATGGTTCTGTCTTAACAATATGCCCTGGTTATAAGCATAATGGCCAAATAAGAATAGAAGTTAATGAAAATAATATAATTGAGAGCATTAAAATAATTAATTCTATAACTAAGGATGTTATTGAAATTATTAGCAGTACTACCATTTTTCCATGTACCACTTATATCATGAATAAAGATTGAATTCAAATGATATCTGCGGAGATTAAAGATGAATTATCTAGCCAGCTAGATTTTTTCAAATCGAATAACAAACTCCTTGAGTATGAAAGGCTAAATGAGCGTATTAATGCTGACATTGCTTCTATTGAGGATTTTGGTTATACAAAAGGCATGGAAAATTATTCAAGATATCTTGATCGTAGACTGCCGGGTCAAAAACCTTATACAATGTTTGATTATTTACCAAAGGATGCTGTGATTTACATCGATGAAAGTCACTTATTATTACCGCAATTGGAAGGAATGTATCTCGGTGATAAATCGAGAAAAGATACTCTTGTTGAATATGGTTACCGTTTACCATCTGCTCTTGATAATAGGCCATTAAAATATGAAGAATTTTTTGAGTATGATTTTCCTCGCATTTATATGTCTGCAACACCAAGCAAAAAAAGAGAAATTGAATATGCTAATGGTGAGGTTATTACACAGATTATTAGGCCAACTGGGCTGTTGGATCCAGAAATCGAGATTATGCTTAAAGAGAATCAACAAGCCAAAATATATGATTTACTAAAATCGCAGATTCAAAGAAACGAAAGAACATTAATATTAACCTTGACAAAAGAAAGCGCAGAAGAATTTTCGGATTTTTTAAAAGAAAAAAAATTTAAATCAGCTTACATTCATCATGAATTAGAAATTTTTGAAAGAAATGCTATTCTAGCGGGTCTTCGCATGGGAAAGTTCGACGTTGTAATAGGAATTAATTTATTGAAAGAGGGCATTGATTTACCTGAAGTTAGTTTAATTATTGTTTTGGATGCTGATTTAAATGGATTTTCAAGAGATACATCTTCGCTTATTCAAATTGTTGGTCGAGCCGCAAGAAATGACCATGGAAAAGTAGTTTTCTTTGCTGATAAAGTTTCTGAAGCAATGAAAGAAACTATAGATGATAATTTAAAAAAGAGAGAAATTCAAATAAAGTTTAACAAAGAACACAATATTATTCCAAAAACGGTTATTAAACCGATTCCCAAAATTAATGTTGATCTTATTTTGAATTCTAAATTTGGTAATGATTATAAATTAAAGGCTAAAAAGTCATACATTAATGAATTAATTAGAGAGATGCAGCTAGCTTCAAAGAAATGAGATTTTGCAAAAGCTCAGGAAATAAAGGATTTGTTATTTGAATTAGGTTATGATTTTGATAAAAAATAGCTTAAATTAAAAACAAAAATTTATAATTTTATTTTTTTAAAATTTTATAGTAAATATTGCAAATTTAAAAGAGGGCAAACCTAAACTATATATCTCCTAGATGATATTTTTTATAAAGTAGTAAAATTTATATTATGAAAAATAAAAGCAAAAAGATGAAAATATTATTATCACTATGTGCATCACCACTTGTGTTGTTGCCATTGATTGCTGCAAGTTGCGGTAATAAAAATAATAATGATGTTGATCATAGCAAAAAGCCAGAAGAAAAGGAAAGCCAAGAAAAAGATAATGGAAATAATGACCAGGGTTTAAAACAAAATCCTGAAAAAGAAAAAAAAGAAGAAGGAAATAAGGATACAAAGGATCCTGGCCAAGATAAGGGCGACGATAATAAAGAACAAAATAATGGATCAAGTGATTCTTCATCTACTCCACTACCAAAGAATCCTGGTGAAACTGAGCATAATAAAGATGATGAAAAGAAAGACAAAGAACCTTTGCAACCTGATCCAAGTGGCGACAATAAGGTTAAATATGGACATTGAAATATTTTAAATTTCACAGGTGATTTAACAAAACAAGAAAAGAAAACCAAAAGAATTGCTTATCTAGCAAAACAAGAAAATTTTGATGTTTTGGGCCTAACTGAGGTTGATAATGCCGATGGTGTCAAAAATATTGTTGATGAAATGAATAAATTATCAAGTTCAAATATGTATGCATACATAGCTTCAAAAAAATTGAAAGGCGATAAATTTGGACCTAATGTTGCAGAGCATGTAGCAGTTATATATAACACAAAGGAAATGGAACCAGAAGCATTCTCAAATGGCGAAATTGGTTATAGTTATACACAAGAATTCACTATTAATTCTAATAGTGAAAAGGCCCAATATGCAAGACCTCCCTATGGTATAAAATTTAAATATAAATTAAAACCAGATGTTAAACTAACTTTTGTATTCGATCATTTTGACGCTCCAGGGGTTTCTAAATCAAATAGGGCAATCGGTGAAAAAACAAAAAAAGGGGTTGGAACATTCGAATATAGAGAGGGCCAACAACTAGTTAATGTATTAGATTATTTTGATTCAATAGACGGACCTCAAAGCAATATTTTTTTTGGCGGAGACACTAATATAAAACACGGAAAACAATCATTTGTTTTTAGCACACTCAAAGAAAAATATAAGTCTGTGTTTGGTGACACTGAAAAATTCAGCACATCACTTGGTACAACCAAAAGATTCTCAGAACCATATGATAAACTTTTTTATAAAACCGATTATAAACTTGAAGAATCTGGCATCTTTGATATTTATAAAACAAAAGAGGATAGCAAACTTGTTGAAGAATTAACAAAATTGGGAATTGAAATTGGTCAAGATGAAAAAATTCGAAACGGTTCTGTGCTTTCGGATCATACTTATGTGTGGGCTGAGTTCCTAATTAAATAAAGCGTAGACCGCTTTATTTTTTTTAATTTCTTATAGAAATAAAAAAAGTTGCTAAAATTATTTTAATTAAATTCTTATAAGATTTCAATGAATAATTTTGATATGGGGGAATATGAACAAAATAAATTTTTTTGCACTAGGTGGATTGGATGAAAATGGTAAAAACTCTTATGTTTTGGAGATTAATGAAAAACTTTTTATTATTAATTCAGGAACTAAGGTGCCAATAAATTCGCATAATGGGATTGATACTTTAATTTGTAATTATGATTTCCTTGTAAAGAGAGAGAAAGATATTGTTGGAGTGTTTATAACCGACGTTAAAAATGAATCATTTTCTGCTATTCCTTGATTATTAATGAGAATTCCCAACCTAAAAATTTATACAAGTCCATTTAATCGTATTGTTATTATGGATAGAATTTCAAAATACAATATCAATAATCATAGTTATGATGTAAAAACAATTAGCATGCCTATTGAATTTAATGATGTAGTTGTTACTCCTTTTGATCTAGCCGGTGGATTGATTGGACAAATAGGTTTTAACTTTGAATATAAGGATGGAAATATTCTCTTTATGGCAAATTTTGTTGATGGAGACTTGGGTCCTTATGGAAAAACTGATGTTCCTAAAATTAGACAAATTATCAATAATGGAAAGAAATTGCAGTTATTAATCTTAGATTCCGGGCATTCGAATTACCCTGGAAGAAGTATAGATAAACTTTGAATTTCAAAAAAAATTGAATATAAATTCAAGGAAACCCCTAATAACAAGAGAATAATAGTTGGTTTGTATGATGAAGATATGATAACAGCACACGAAGTTTTAGTTCTAGCCAAAAGATATAATCGTCCTGTTGTTACATATGGAAGAAATTATTCGCAATTTATTAATTTAGTATCAAAAATTAACCCAGATCTTCAATTACCAGAATTCATTGATTATCGTGTTGCTAATGAAACAAAGAATGCAGTAATTCTTGTTACTGGTGCTATTGAAAGGCTATATTTAAGATTCATTAGAATCGCATCAAATAATGACGTTTATTTAAAACTTAGATCTGATGATGCAGTAATAATAATTGCGCCTCCTGTAAATGGCCTTGAAGTTAATTACGCATTGACATTAGATGAAATAGCAAGAAACACACCAAATTTAATTGAATTAAGCTCAGATCAGTATTATTCATGTAATCCTGCTAAAGAAGATATATACAATATAATCAAAACATTAAAACCAAAATATTTTATTCCTATACAAGGACTTTATCGTTATTTAGTGGTTGCATCTCATGTAGCGCGTGATGCGGGAATGAATTTTGGCAATTGTATAATTTTGCAAAATGGTAAAGTGGCAGAATTTTTAAACAATGAGCTTATATCCCAAAAACATTCTATTAAATCTGTTGGGGATACAATTATCGACGGTTTTGGCGTTGGCGATATTTCTCAGGAAGTAATTAATGAACGCGAAAATCTTTCGAGAGATGGAGTTATTGCAATAAGCACTTTAGTTGATTATAAAACCAAACAACCAATTGGCCAACTTCATATTTCTTCTTATGGGATAATCACTAAAGACAATAAAGAAACTATTACCTTAATTGTTAATGACATGGTTTCCAAAGAATTTAAGGATAAAAAGGCTAATGATATTGATTTAAAAGAAATACAGGAAAAATTACGGAAAAGTATAAAAAGAAAAATATTTAAGGTGCTATCAAAAGAACCAATGATTGTTATAACTTTATATGAAATTTAGAGGATAATATGGCATCAGAAGCAAATATTGAAAATGATACAAAACAAGAGCAAATTCCTAAAAAAATAAAAAGAAAAAAGACATATTTTTGATCCAAAGACAAACCTTTTATTTGGACTATGATATGTTTTATAGTTGTGTTTTTTACTGTTGTATCTTTTTTAAATGTTAAGGGCTTGACGACAATACATACATACACTTTTGGAATGTTTTTTGGTTTATTTTCTCCTATTTTTTTTCTATATTTGTTTTTTTTAGCAATTAAGAATATCTTTAAAATGAAAAACACATATTCTGTTGGTGTTTTCCATTTTAGCTTATGGCGGCTTTTGTTTATTTTTATTGCGCTAATTTTATTGGGCACATCTATTTACTATGCTAAATTGAAGCCGGCACCATATAATTCTAAAAATGCTTTTTTAGCAATATTTGATAAATGGTATTCTGATTTTAAGAATGAACAAAATTTATGATTGCCAAATAAATGAAATGCAGGTTTGATTAATTCATTTATATATGTAGCGATGGCTTTTCCTGGTAATAAGATTGGAATCGTTTTATCGTTTATCATTCCTATCATTATTTTGGTAATTAGCTTATGTTTCTTTTTTATTAGTGATTCAAAATTGAAGAAAATATCACCAAAAAATAAAAAGCTAAAAAGAGATATGGAAGTAAATAATCTTAATGTTAATTTGGATAAGAAAGATATTTTTTCTGAAGATAATGCCACCAGGGAGACAATACTGATTGATGATACATCAATAGTGCAAAGTCAAGAAGTATACATTCTTGATGATAACGCCTTAAGTGATTCGAGAGAGGTAACTGCTGATAGTATATGTATAATTCCAGATGAACCTGATTTTAGCACGCAGGAATTTGAAGCATCAATGTATGATGATCAAAATCGAGAAAATATTACTAATGGCTTAATTGATGAGCAAAACATTAGTACTCTAAATTCTGGTGATTTGGATATTAATCCGGCGAGCCTAAAAAAAATTGATGAGCAACAAAAAATATTGATTGATAAACAAGAAGAATCTGTTGTTTTAAAAAATGAGGAAGTTAATAAAAAAGAAAATATTTTTGATCAGGATGATCTAGGCATTGAAAAAAAGAAAGATTTTAAAATTAATAGTGCTATTAATAATAAGAAGCAATATGAAAAGCCAAAACAAAACTTTACTTTGATAAAAGATAAAGAAGATCTATTTTAAGGAATAATTAAGATATGAATGCAAGTACTTTGGAACAAAACAAATTCAAGAAAATAGACTGAAATAAAATTTTTTCCAACCAGATTAATACTTTATACGAACCATTAGCATTTAATATTAAGCCAGCTCTTGATAAAATTTTTGAGGAAGAAGTCTATAAGAATAATGAAAACGAAATTAAAATTGTTGATGAAAATATTAATAAAATAAAAGAACTAGAGCAAGAAATTATCAAGAACAAGAAGGAAAACAAAATTAATTCTAGGAAATTTGTTAATGGTTTGATAATTTTTCTTTTCTTTTTAATAATAGGTTTATTTTTTATCCGTATCTTTAATAATAATAAAAAAACTATTAAAGATTTCAAAGAATTTAAAAGTAAAAAGCTATCTATTATTCAAACAAAAATAAATGAAAATAATAGTATACTAGCAACAATTTTTAATAAGTATTCAATGTTGGAATGAAAAAATAAAGTTTTAGCACTAATGGATATTAAAAAAATATATGGAATTTGCGAAAAGGAATTTAGTCCTATTTTTAATAGAGATGACTTTTACGGTTTTAGTGCGATAGAAAAATATAAAGTTAGAAATTCTTATTTTTATGATGTTTTATATAACATTGAAGAATGAAGAGATGTTGTAACACGAGGTGTTGGATATATTACTGTTAGGACTAAGGACTCGTGAGTAGAAGAAGCTATTTATGCCTATCATACAGAGCCTACACCATTTATAGTGCCCATGCATGCCTTAAATATTCCAACAAATTATCGCTCTGATCTAAGCTTTATTGAAACTCGAGAATATTTAAACGAGAAAGAATATAATAAGCTTTTTAGAAAAGGAGAATTTTTACTCGAAAGACCTGAATTTTATAAAAATTACAATTTTAATTATGATAATCAAATTGGTTTTATAGACTATTTTAAGGTTAAAACGCAAGAAAATTTTATTAACTATGCGCAATATTTTGGTTATCCAGGGCCACTATTTAGTAAGTATAAAAATAATATATTGCTTTCAAGAGTTTATAATGAGGAAAAAATCGGTTATTCCTCATTGCATAATTGGATGGGATTCTTATTTGATTTAAATAATTTGATTACTATTGGCGACATATATTCAAGAATGCTTTTAATCATTGCAAATAATTTAATACCTGTATTTAAGGCAATAACTAAGGCATACTTAAATCCAAATATTGCATCAGAAAAATATGAAAAACGGGGCGAGAGATATTTATCCGATTATGTTTATGAAGATGCTAGTGTTGGTGAGGATAAAACAGACTTTTTTAATTATTTTGATGTAATTAATAAAGCAATTACTGGAAATAAGTTTTCAATGAAAACAAAAGATAATGCTCGTGAATTATATGTTAAATATGTAGAACAAGTTGTTGATAGAGAATATAAGAAAGATACTGGAATAAAACGCTCAAATGCCCTTATTTTAAAGATTAGTATTGATTCATATTGAAAAGAGCAACTTATTGATGAAGTATATAAAAGCGGGATTATTATTAAGGTGCCATTTGAAAGGTTTCATTTATTTACAGAAGAAAAATTTATTATTTGAATTCCTTCTGTTTCCTTAAATGAAGATAATGATTTTGTATCATATGGTGATTTGTTTCGAGAAAATTCAATTTCAAATTCATTTATGGATGCAGCGAAATATACAGATAAATATTTAGCCTTTAATAAGAGCTTGCATAATAATAGAAGTGATGAACTAGATGATTGCCTTTTGTTTGTTAACAGAATAAAAAAATCGCTTATTGCTAATAAAGATTATAAAATATCAATTGATAGCAACGGTACATATATTTATATAAATGAAAAAATTAGTGAAGATGAGATAAATAAAATTTTTGCTATGTTTAGATAGTATAATTATTTAATCATAAAGGAGGCAATATGCTATTTGATTCAAGAACACCTCAATCAAATGAAGGGTTTAAGCCTAATGTTGATAATTCAATCAAAATTCCACAACCAACTAAAGGTGAAAGAACGTTATTTATAATTTTATGTATTATAACAATCGGAATAATACTATTAGTTGCCATTCGCAAAAGAAATGAACTACTTGAAAGAATGAATAGAATTCAAGAGGCATCTTCTCTTATTCAAGCGGCTGAAAAGAAAAGAAGAGCAACATTGATTAAACAACTTGATGTTGTTAAAGGATATGCCGAATATGAACAATCAACTCAGAAAGAAATAATTAAACTACGTTCACAATTAGTTGACATAGAGGGAGAAAAAGACGTTGCAAAAGTATCAGATACGTTAAATTCAGTTCAAAGAGCAATTAATATTCAAATTGAACAATATCCAAATCTAAAAGCTGATAGATCATATCTTCAATTTCAAACCGAAATTGCTATTCAAGAAGATGAAATTTATGCAACTATTAGAAACTATAATGCTCAAGCAAGAAGTTTTAATGCTGAGATTTATAAATTTTGAACAAACATTGTTGCTAATAAGAACAATATTTATAACCAACCACTATTTCAAGCCAGTGAAGTAGAAAGACAAGATGTTGATACTAGCAGTTTAACAGGCGCGTTTAAATAATAAAAATATCAAAACAAATCAAACACGGTCAAAAAATCCAGACACACTTGTGCCCGGATTTTTTAAAATTGAATTTAATCATGTGCGATAGCCAAATATAAAAGAACAGATTAGATCTTTTTAAACAAATAAGGGATTGCGCCCATGGCATTTAAAAGCGGTATTTAAAAGAAGCTAGCAGCTTTAAAATATAAAAAAATATGTAAAAAATATATATTTTAGCAAAAGGTAATTTAATATAAAAAGTGGCAAAGTCCTAAAAAAGGAACTGGTTTCGAAAAGGCTGAGAACTAAAAAATAATAACAATTTACGAAAAGTAGGAGAAGAAAAGGATTTAAATTTTGCACTTGTTAATTATGTAAAGATAGAGATATGTTAAATATTGTAGTTACTGATGTTTTTGTATATTAGAATACTAAAAAATATATTAATAAAGTTGTGTTTATTTGCATTTTATTCCTTAAAATGAAAAGAAAAATATCATTTGTTAGGCAGAACAACATATTAATTAGAAAATTTTACATTTATTAATATTAACCATGCTTACATAAAACCATTTTTTCATGACTTTTTGATATAATTTATTTATTATAATTGCAAAGCAATTATATTGTAAGGAGAAAAAATGCCTGAGGAAAAAAAATATGTTGCTAGTGATATTCAAGTTCTTGAAGGATTAGATCCTGTACGTGTTAGACCAGGAATGTATATTGGCTCAACCGGCTATAGAGGAATTCATCATCTTATTTGAGAAATTTTAGATAACTCGGTTGATGAAGCAATGGCTGGTTATGCTACTGAGATAAGCGTTACCTTGCATAAGGATAATTTTATTGAGATTGAGGATAATGGACGTGGCATGCCTGTCGACATCCATCCTTCAACACAAAAATCTGCTGTTGAAACAATCTTAACAGTTTTGCATGCTGGCGGAAAGTTTGACTCAAGCAACTATAAAGTTAGTGGTGGGTTACACGGCGTTGGAGCCTCTGTGGTTAATGCCTTAAGTGATTCTTTTGAAGTTTGAGTAAAAAGAGCAGGTAAATTACATTATCAAAAATATGAAAATGGTGGAAAACCCATTGATGATTTAAGAGTTATTGGTGAAGTACCTATCGGTGAAACTGGCACAAGAATTAAATTTCATCCTGATTATACAGTTATGGATAAAATAGATTTTGATTTTAGTACTATTAGCGATCATATTAAGCAGGTGGCTTATTTGAATAAGAGCCTTATGTTTAACCTAATTGATTTAACAAAAGATACTAAAAAAACTTTTTGTTTTGATGGAGGTATTGTTGACTACGTCAAAGAACTTAATAAAGGTAAAAAGACTATAAACCCAGAAGTTATTTATGCCTTAGGCACATTTAGTGATGTTGACAAACCAACTGAGGAGCAGATTGCTAATAACAAACCGCCTAAGCAAGTTGAAATTTTAGTAGAGGTTGCTTTTCAATATAATGAAGCCTATCAATCAACAGTTATTTCATATGCTAATAATATTCAAACTACTGAGGGCGGGACACATGAAAATGGGTTTTATGATTCTATAGTAAGAATCTTTAATAAATATGCTGAGGAAAATAGATTGTTTAAGGGAAATGAAAAAATAAGCAAAGAGGATTCTAAAGAAGGACTTATTGCAGTTATTTCTATTAAGCATAGTGATCCTGTTTTTGATGGTCAAACAAAATCAAAATTCGGCTCAGCAAATGCACGTTATGCAACGAACAAAGTCGTTTCAGAGTCTTTAGAAAGATATTTAGCTGAAAATCCTAATATTGCTAAAAATATTATTAACAAATGTTTGCAATCACAACGTGCTAGATTAGCTGCTAATGCTGCCAAGGAAGCTTCAAGAAAAAAAGATGGGTTGGAATTTAGCGGTCTTCCTGGGAAACTTGCCGACTGTTCATCTAAGAATGCGGAAATAAGAGAATTATTTATTGTCGAAGGGAATTCTGCTGGTGGCTCAGCTAAAGGCGGAAGGGATAGATCTATTCAAGCTATACTACCTTTAAGAGGAAAGGTAATTAATGCTGAAAAAAATGATAAGGTTAAATTTTTATCAAATCAAGAAATTCAGACCATTATTCATGCTTTAGGTACTGGTATTGGACATGATTTTAATATTAATAAACTAAAATATCATAAAATTATTATTATGACTGACGCTGACGTTGATGGTGCTCATATTTCAACATTGCTATTAACCTTCTTTTATCGTTATTTAAAACCGCTGATTGAATATGGTTTTGTATATATAGCCTTACCTCCACTATATAAAATAGTTGCAGGAAAGAGAGTTGAATACGCCTACAACGATGCTCAAAAAGAAGAAATATTAAGCAAATTTGATGATAGAAAAGCTATCTCTATACAACGTTATAAAGGGCTTGGAGAAATGGATGCTGAACAGTTGTGAGAAACCACTATGAATCCTGATGCTAGAAAAATGCTTCAGGTACAAATTAATGATGTAGCTGTTTGCGACCGCGTATTTACAACACTAATGGGTGAAGAAGTTGAACCAAGACATGACTTTATTGAAGAAAATGCTAAATATGTATCTAATATTGATTTTTAAGGAATAAGAATGAAGTTAGTTAAAAATCAAGGATATACCAACACCACATATTTTGATGAAGAAAATAAACAATTCATTAAAATAAAAAAGTTTGATTCTTTCAACCATAAGACACCTAATAGTATTTTAAATTGTTTTAGTTTTGTTCCTAAAACAATATCCGAAGATGAAACCATGGTTATTAATGAATGAATTCCAGGAGATATCCTAAATCCAAATACATTAACAAATGAACAATTAAAAGAGATAGGTAATAAATTGATTACTCTTCATAATTCGAAATTAAAGTTTTATAAGGAAAATCAAATAGCTAGAAGGTTTAAGGTTTATCGCGAAACAATATCTAAGTTAGGACGTAAAATTCCAATTTTAGACAAACATTACAAAAAAATTAACTTATTTTTAAAAAATATTGATAATTCAGCTCCTGTTCATAATGATTTATGATTATTTAACTTTATCGACAATGAAAAAGGGATATTTATAACAGATTGAGAGTATGCAACAATGGGCGATGTACATTTTGATTTAGCATATTTTATTGAATCATCAAATCTTAGCAAGGAACAGGAAAAAATATTTTTGGATGCTTATGGAGATGATTTTGAACATAAATATTTACTTGCTCATAAAATTATAGTTAATGCATTAATTGTTTTATGAATAAATAAACATGCAATAAAACCATTTGATGACAAACTTTATTTAGATAGGGTTGATAAGTTAATAGTTGAATATGATAAAGAATATAAGGCAAATTTATAAAGAAGATCTATGTATTTAGAAGAAAAAAACAATCATATTATTGATAATTCGCATTTGTTTGAAATTGAAAGAATGTTTGAAATGATTAGAACTACTTTTGATGAAGAAGTTGCAAAGAGAATTTCTCATGTCCGTTTTTATCGTCATGAATTAAATAAGACATATTTTATTGCTAAGTATAATAATCTTTGAGTACAAATAAGAATACCTAAACATAAATTTGATGCTGAATGTGAGAATGAATTTATTGTTATTAAACATTTTAAGGATTATATTTTTGCTAAAGACGGAATATATATAAAAAAATGATTTCCGGGTGAAGATTTATTTCATATAAAATTTAAAAAGGTCACTATTTATTCAATATTTAATTGTGTAAAGAGTTTTCATGAGTGTAATATTGAGGTGCAAAAATTTAATTGAAATAAGTTTATTATTCAAGACAAAAAATATCATGAATTGCTTCATAAGTGCAAAAATGAAGAACAGGTTTTGAGCCATAACAATATCCAAAAACATAATATTATAGTTAACAAGTATAACTTTGTTAAGTTGGTGGATATGGATAGCGTATCTCTTAACTCCCCATATTTTGATTTTGTGCTACTGCACATTAACATTGGAATTGATAAAAAAATGATTATTGACTATTTTAATTTAGACAAGGATGTTTTTGATGATTACATATATTTGGTTAATACATACTGCGAGGCAGAATATAAGAGTGATTATCGTTATTTAACAATTAATAAGGATATAATTCCTGAGTCCCTAAATGTATATAAAACTAGAACCTCAATAATTAACAACAAATTTATTGTGCATAAGCACCACAATCAATTTGATAACCGTCTTAAAATTAAGACAATTGAAGATTTTTATTTTGTTCCAACTTTTATTTATGAAGATGAGAATAAAATTATTTGAAGATGGTTAACTAGAAAGGATAAATTTCAATTAACTCATAGAACTATTAAGATATTGGCTAAAATTATGAGAACTTATCACGATTCAAATGTTCAATTCCCTAACTACATATTGTATGAAAAAATAAAGTGATATTTGGATAATGTAAATAAAAAAGATTTAGTTATTGAAATTGGTAGTAATGATCTCATCTCTCAAATTGTAAATTGAATAAAAGAAATTGAGATTGATGCAAATTGTCATAATAATCTTAATTTTGAAAATATTTTATGAGATGATAATCAAGGTATTTATGTGATTGACTGATCAATTGCTTATCGCAGTTCTAGGTATTTAGATATTGCATTTATGTTTGAAAATTTAAAAGTTAATAAAAATATTGAGGAACAATTTTGACGATCATATAATAAACATAAACCACTAGATTTTTATAGATATCGTATTATGGCATTATTTGTTCATTATTTGCAAAATAAGGTTTTAAATAATGATGATAAATTAGTTAGAAATATAGCTAATAGAATTAAAGAAATTTTAATTGAAGATAAGAGCTAAAACATATATAGGAGTAGTTAATGAGAAAGAATAACAAAAAAATCGAGTCTAAAGGTGATATGAATAATTCTTTATCGGCAAAACCTAAAAAGAATATTAAAAAACTATTGACAACTATTTTTATGTATTCTGGAATAATTGCATCAATTGGTGTAATTTCTGGTGTTTCGATATTTTATTCAACAAATCAGTCGAGAAGTGTAAATTACTTATATGATAGCGAACGTGATGTTAAATTTGAAAAGAGCGAAAGATCTGAAAACAACACAATTTCAACATTTGTGCTTGAAAAGGAAATACCGGCAAGCGAATTGTTTGATTTGGACAAGAAAGTTGAAATATCGAATCAAAACGGAGAATATGGAGTTCATCTTTTGACAAACTACTCGTTTTATAAGACTGGCTATAATTTAGATAGTTATTTTGATAATAAGAAATTTGTGTTTGCTTTAGATAAAAATTCCGATAAGGAAATTGCAGTGGTGAAGCTGCAAGATGAGTTTAAAAAATTTAAAGATAAAAATAAATATGACATTGATTTTAAATATTTTATTCAACAATTAACTAGTTTAAAGCTAGCTATTTCATATTATTTTACTATGAACAATAAAACATTTTTTATTGAAAATAAGAAGAATGTTACTGGTTTTGAAATAAAGACATTATTTTCTAAAATACACGAATACTTTAGAAATGTTGTGGCAAAAAAAGAAATTAAGAATGAAGACTTTATTTTCAAAATAAAGGTTATCAATAAAAACGGAATAATAGATAAGGTGAAATTTTTAGTGAAATTTTCATTTGAAACAATAGAATCTAAAAGCGATTCGAAGCAAGAAAAAAAGAATTAAAAAGCAAGGCAAATATACCAAAACAATCTTAGCATGTAAACAGAAAACCTCTTAATTAAGATGGTTTTTTGTTTATCATTTCTAAAATTTTATTTTTTCATATATGAAAATATAGTGCTTATTTTTTTGATGTCTATGCTATATAAATAATAAAATGTTCATAAAAAGAATAAAAACCAAAAAATATGTTTTTTGTTGTTTTTGTTGATTTTTATCATAAAAAAGTTTTTATCTAAGCAATATATATATATATATATATAATACTTAGTATATTATAGAGGTGATATATGGCTAAAAATTTGAATAAAAAGAGACGTAATGTATTATATACAATGGCTGGATCGGCAACATTAATGACTGCTGGGACGTGAACATATATTCTTTTGGATTCACATTTAAAAAATCAATTGGATTTAAAACAAAACTATTTTTACTTAAAGGATATATTAAAAAAACAATCCGATTCTTTATATAATGATAGCTCTCTTAAAATTGAAGTGCAAGCATTTCTAAAAAATGCTTATTTCAATAAGTATACAAAACAAAATCAAGAAAAGATCGCTTTACTGATTAATAAGGTAATAGCAGAAAACAAAAAGGATATAGAAGAAATAAAAAATCTTGCTGATAACATAGTTTCAAAATCTCTTAAAAATATTGAAAAAAATAAAGCAGATGAAATTAATTCATTAGAACAAAAAATCTACACAAAGAAAGAAGTTGTGGACTTTATAGAATATGAAAATGAAATTATTTTGTTAATTAAAAAGGTTGTTCTAATCGATAAAAATAAAGCTAAAGAATTTTATATAGAACTAGATAAAGTAGCAAATAATGAAGATTTAGCTAGACTAAAATCTAATATTTTGTTATATCTTGCTAAACGTGGTGAGCGGGGAACGTTTGAAAAAATTAAGGAAGATTTAATTAAAGAAATAACGAAAAATTCTAATTTTAGTAGTGAAGAAAAGGCAGACTTAATTAATAAAATCAAGGATACAAAATCATTAAATTACATCGAACTTATTAAACAAAAAATAGCCACACTGGATACTCTTTCAGCACTATCTTACGGATTAGAAAGAAATAATTTGGTTAAAAAAGCAAAGGATTCAACGACAATTGAACAGCTTAACGATATCAATAAAAAGATGGAAAAAATATTTAATGATAAAAAGAAAAAACTTTTGGACCTTGTATCAAAATTGATTGTCACAAGAACGAAAAACTATTTTTATAACAAGCAAAATAAGGCAATAAATCAAAATGAAATTGAAGCATTAATTAAGACCGTAGAAAATGAAATATTTTTTGAAAAAGTGTTTAATACATTTGATAGAGCAAAGAAAATTAATAAAAATGAAGCTCAATTTTTGTTATCAAGAGTATCCGATCAATATATAAAAAAAATGTATGGAGCCTTGTTAAAAAGTGATAATTTTGATCTTAAACAAATAACTGATATTAAAGATAAATTCTTTCAGGCTTTAGAGTTTGAAAATAAAGCTGATTTTATCAAAATAATTAATAGTTCCTTGATACAGAAAATTAATGATAGTTCAATTTTATCTCCTATGATCGAAGAATTAGTTAATAAGGTAAACAATTTAGATAATAAAAATTTAGATGAAGTTATGGTTGAAGTAAACGATACAATAGCTCTTTCTATTTTGCAAGCAGAAGCTAAGGATTTGATTAAAAAACTAAATATTTCAAATTTCAAGACTGCTATAGAACAAAAATTAAATACCGAAATTCATAATCCTTCACAAATTTTTGATGTTATTAATCAAATAAATACTTATATTAAGGATTTTAAGGATCGTGTTCAACATAAGGCCGATAAAATAGAAAATTCAACAACAAGGGATAAGTTTAATAGTGAATTAATTAAAGCAGAAACAGAGAATGAAATCAAAAAGATAGAAAAAGATATTGATGCATTATTAGCAAATACAGAAGATTTGAGAAAAGTTGCTTCAGAAATAGTTATGCGTCTTGCACAAAGTGACAAAAAGTCTAATTTCGAATCCATAATTGCTAATAAATCAAGCACTGAAAATGACCTACGTAACATTATAACCGAGGCCCAATCTATATTAGAAAAGGCAAAGAATGAAGCATTAATGAATGTTTCAAAATCATATAATTCTTCACAATATCATGTTTTTAAAGAGAAAATTAATGCTGAAAATACTACGCAGGATGAGTATAAAAATATCGAAATTGAAGCATTGAAATTATTTAATGATATGAAAAAGCATCTAATAAATGAACTTGGCTCATTAAGTTTTAGTATGCAATTAAGCGATTCGATAAATGATGAAATAAATGAAGCCACGAATATTTATCAGCTAAATGTTATACTAGAAAAAATCAAAGCATATTTGATTAACAATAAAATTAAAGATGTTGGCCAACGCGAAAAACAAAATGATTTAGTTAAGAAAATTAATAAAGCCTTAGATATCGCATTGGATGAAATAAAGAAAATTATTGTTGACTCAGAGCTTATTATTGCCTTGGAAGCAGGGGACGAGATTGAAATTATTAAATCTGAGATTAATAGGCTTCCTTATCCTTCTGGTAAAGATGCTCCTGCAATAAAAGAAATGATTAATGAGATAAATAATATTGAAAATGATTCTACATTAGGTCAAAATCAAAAATTAGAAAAAATTAAAAATATAGCTTCAATAATTAATAGTTTAGCTGATAAAATAAATCGCTATAAGGATGATATTAAAAAAGTAAATCCGCAAAAACAGGCACGTTTAAACAATAAACTTGATAACTCTAATTTTTTACCTCCAAATAATAATGAATTTGATGAACTTAAAAGAATAATTCAAGATGCTAAAAATGAGGATAAAAATGAGGCAATTGCCGAAATAGAAAAACTTAATTTATTGACATCTGATCAATCTAAAGAGTTTAAAGAAAAAATAAATGATAGTACTTTTAAAACATATGATGAAATTCAAAAAGTAGTAATAAACGCTAAGTTGCAAAATCAAAAAAATAAATTAATTAACGAGGTCAAGAAATTTGAATATCCGCATAAGGATAAAGCCCCAGCAGTTTTTGAAATAATTTCTCAAATTGAAGCCTTACAAGATTTGCAACAAGTAATCAATTACCAATCTATAATCGAAAAAATAAAAAGAAATATTGCTATTGTTAATACAAAAATATCTAATTTGCTAGTAATTTCTAATGAAATAAAAGAAAAATTTGATGAAGCAAATACAGATGAAGAATTTGATAATTTAAATACTTTGGTTCAAAATGTACTTGATAACCAATCAAATAAATTAGCGCTTGATAATAAGGTAGAATCTCTCCCATATCCAAAAAGGGATGGCGTTTTTAACATTGGAAGCAATGATGCCCCAGCTATTTCCAAGATTAAAAGTTATTATACTGATTCGAATGGTGTTGGAATTTCTGAAAAAATTACTGAAATAGATAACAAAATCATTAATATAACAATTAACATTGAATCAAGTAAACAAGCTATTAATAAAATATCAAAAAAGAATCAATTAGAACTTTGGAGCAAATTAAGAGATTCTTACACCGATCAAGAATTTAATGAATTAATTAAAAAGATTGCTAATGCACATGCTAGCGATGTGGTCGAGGCGAAGGCAGAAATAACTAAGTTAACCAATTTAAGCCAAGAATTAGTTAGTGCATTTAATGCTAGAATAGAGGCTAATGATGACTATGAAAATATAAAAAAGATAGTCAATGAGGCAAGGTTAAAAGATAAAAAAGAAGAAATTAAGAAACTAATTTCAATGAGCGACTATGTTAATGATAGTAATTCAGATGTATCGATTAAAAATAATTTTAATACAACAAAAGCTCAATTCGATAATATTATTGATCAAATAGTTATTGATGATAATTCTTATAATCAAACTAAGGAGCAAACTAAAGATTTTGTTGCCGAACTTCATAAGGCTAGAGACTTAATTGATTCTTTAAGTTTGCAAGATGTTATTGATGTAAATAATGTTAAATTTGAACTTAAAAAGTTAATTACCACAATAATTAATAAAAGTGATCTTGAAAAAGTTGAGGTCGAGATTGCTAAATATAAGTTAAAAAAACAAATTTTAGAACTTGATTATTATAAGGATACTCCTCAGCCGGCCCCTGCAACTATCATATTGAATTCGAAGATTGATTTAGCTAAAAATAGTAATGAAATTGAAGTACTAGAAAACCTGATTAAATCAATTCCAGAAAAAATTAAAAAGGCAAAGGAAGCAATTGATAGTTTAGATAAAAGCCCATTAAAAAATAATATAGCGCAAAGAAAACAAGCTTTAAAGGAGGAATTAAATAGATCTGTTGATAAAAATAACTTTGATCTTTTGTTGAAAAACATTAATGCAGCAAAAAATGAAAATGAGTCTCAATATCGTCAATCTCGGAAACAAAATTTAATTGAAAAAGCTAAAGGATTAGAATACCCATCAGTTAAATCAGGACAATCTGAAGCAATTACTTCAATTATTAAAAAGATTGAAGTTGATTTTAGTACTATGTCTAATGATACAAATTTATTAAATAATAAATGAGCACGAGAACTGGAAGATATTGAGAAAAATATTTTTAATTCTAAAGGAATTTTGGAAAAAATAAATCCTAAGCATTTAGATAATTTAAATATAGAATTCAATAAGGCTGATGAATCAAATAAATTTGAAATATTTAACAAAAAAATTAATCAAGCATTACAAGAAGATAAACAAGAAATAATACAAAAAATCAAAGCTTTATCTAATCTTGACAAGACAACAAAATCTTCTGAATTAATCAAAAAATTAGATAACAAATCATACAATGAAATGGTTGCGGTTTTGAATGAAGCCTACAAAATTGATCTTATTGCTAAGATTGACAAATTACCTTATCCTTTAAGTAACGCCAAAGCTAAAATTATTTTAAAATCACAACTAAGCAATATAATAAATGAAAATAGTTATTACTTAAAACTAAAGGAACTTAGCGAACTAGAAGTAGCCATTAATAACGCTAAAAATAGAATAAATTCTCTTTCTTACCCAATGGAACCTAGTTTGGCTAAGAAGAAATTAAATGATAAATTAGATGAGTCAATTAATAAAGACCAAATAAATAAATTAGCTAATAACGATTTAAAAAGCAAGATAGAAAAATATAAGGAATTAATTGAAGGCATTAAGTATCCTATTTCAGTTGAAAATCAGGCAAAATTACTTGATGAATTGAGTTCTCTAACCAATGAGCAAGAAGAAGAGTTTTTAAAACTAAATATATATAATGCAAAACGTGAAACCGCCTATAAATTAATTGATGGATTAACTGATTTAGATAATCTAGTTAAAGAAAATAAAAAACAAGAAATAACCCAAAAAATATCTGGAAATAGTTTGGATTTACAACAAGAGTTAACTGATATTAATGCAAAAATATTTGAAGCTCAAAAACAAAATTCCAAGCAAAAGATTCAAAAAATACCGTATCCTATTAATGATGTGACTTCACAGAATTCAAGAAATTTATTTAATGCAAAAATTGATTCTGTTCAGAGCGAAGAGGGCTTGTATCCTATTAACGATATTTTAGATTTATTAAAAAATGAAATAACCACAATAAATAATGAGGTTTCACTGATTGTAGATGCCTTTCGGAAAGATAAAATAAATAAGTTAATTAATAGTGTTACTGACATAAAAAATCTTGAGAATATTAGATTAGAATTACTTAGAGCCAAAGCAGCTGATGTCATTGATAATTTAGTTGATTTATCTGTCAAACAAAAAGAAGACTATAAAAGTGAAATAGATAAAAAAACTAATGATATTGGCATTAATTTAGTAGTTGAATCTGCAAAGTTACAAAATAAAAAAGAAGAAACATTTAAGTTAATTGATCGGGTTTCTTATCCTAAGAAAAATAATGATTTTGTTGCTAAGTCAATTAAAAAAATTAAGGATGAAGTTCAAGCTTTAAATAACAATAGTGAAGTTGCAATAAAGAAGCAAGAGATACAAACATTTGATACTAAGCTCAAAGAATTGATAGAATTAGCAAAAACCATTGAATATAGCGAAAGCAATTCGCATGCACTAGTTAAAATTTTGGAAGGTTTTGATTCTGCAACCTCAGTTGCCGAATTAGAACAAATTCTTCCTAAAAGTTGACATCAGCATATTAAAACACTCAAGAAATTGGCTGAGAAGTACTTTGGTATTAATTCCTATTTTGTAACCAATAAATTAAGTCATACATATCCTCAAAAGAACGCAAGTGATAGCGAAGGTTTGAGTTTGCAAGAATTTTGTCAACTATTAATAACCGAATTTAAAAAACAAGCAAAGATTAAAATTGATAGTTTATTAGTAGCTGATGAAGGTAAAAAACAACAATTGCATAAGCAAATTAATGATATCTTAGTTGATGGTATAATTTTTGCTATAGATCAAGATATTTTTGAAAAACCGCATCAAATTATTAATAAAGCTATTGCTGATGATGCGATTGAATTTATTCAAAATCTTGCTTATCCACAAGATAGTAATTCCGCCCAATCAAAAGCAACAATTAAAACTCAATTAGTTGATTCGTTTAAGATAAATCAAGTTATTTTGGTCAATGAAGAAGTCACAATTTTGCATGATAAATTAAGGAAATATAAAGAGCAGGTTGATGACTTAAATAGCCTGATAAATTTGATAACAGATATTACTAAAAAAATGTTCTACAATGATTTGTTTTCAAGAGCAGATAACTTAGAAAAACTAAAGGAACTTAAAAATAAGATCAAGTGGTATGTTGAACTACAAAGGGATATTTTATCCATTATTGATCTCGAAAAAAATGAATTTGATATTAGTTACGGTAGCAAGGCGGAAGATGTTTTAGATGTAAATCAAAACATAGTAAGTTTAAGAGAAAAATTATTAAACTACATTTTTAGCGCTAATAATCAATCTGAAATAATGCAGTTAAAATCTATTGTTAGTGAAGTAAAGGCCGCATATGATAAGCTAAAAATGTTATTTGTAAAAAGAGATACATTAATGATGTCAGTATTTTTAAAACAAATCAAAGAGGCCATTGGCGTGGGTTCAATTGAGACCATAATGAATAATGCATCTGAAGTTAAAAAGAAAATGGATGTATTTTGAAAAAAGACATCCCCTTATATCGGTTTTTATATTTTTGATCATAGAGACAAACTTTTAGAAAACGCTGCCAAGCCCGATAATGAAAGAATAATTAACGGCGCAAAATTCAAAACATTTGATGAATTCATTAAACATATAAGAACTCAAACTAATCCAAATGAGTTGCAGAGCATAATTGAACAGGTGGTTCCTTTATATCATGGTGTTATTGATTATTTATTGATTGCCAAAGATAATCTAACTCAGGCTGCTCATAAGTATTATAGGGATGAAATTCTTAAAGCAACTACGAAGCAACAAATTGAGCTCCAAGTTAATGACGCTAAAATATTTAATCAAAAAGTACTTGAATCAAGAAATGAACTAGCCCAAATTGGGAAGGTTGGAAATAGAGCTAAATTAATGATGGAAATTGAAAATGCAAATAATGCAAGCAATATTCAAAATGTGTTGAATAAGATAGAACAATTTAGAAATCAATTTAGCAATGCTACTTTAAAACTTAACGAATATAAGTCACTAAATGAGAAAGAAGAAATTAAGCTTAGAGATTTTGAAACGAGATTAGATAAATTGCAAGAAGCAGATACTTCGTCGCAACTGGCAAATGAAATTGAAGTTGAAATTGCAAGAGCAAAAGCAATTGCACAAGTAAAGCAATTGATTTTGCTAAATATCAATCAACAAAATAAATATATAATCTTGCTTAGACAAGCAGGAATAGATTATTTAAATTATCATGGTGAAATAACTAGGATAACAAATGAGGCTAAGCAATTTAATGAAAAAGTGAAAACTGCCAAAGACATTCTTTCTTTATTTGCTAAGGATAGTAACAAAACGACATTTAATAAAACAATTTCAAATGCTTTAGATATCCAAGCAATGCAAAACATAATAGTTCAAATTAATGATTTTAAAATTAAGTATAACGAATCTAAGGAGTTAGTTGAAGCCTATAAAAATTTTAATAACAAAGATGCTACAAGGTTTGATCAATATAATAAAAAACTTGACGCTATCCAAGATGGTGATGAAGCTAACTCTTTGATAAATGAAATTAAATCTGAATTTAAGAGTAAATTAAAATTAATTATTAATAATATTCCTTATCCAAATAAGAATAGTAGTGAGGCGCAACATTCAATTAATGTATTAAGTGTAGGTGTTGATAATTTAAATACAATTGATCAATTTATAAATAAAGCAATTGAATTAAGCGAACTTAATGATGAGATTAACAAAAAGGCTCCGCAAGTTGATTTACTACAATATAGTGAAAATAATGCATTTGCAAAACAAGCAATCAAAACTGAATTAAATAAAGCAACAACTATACTCCAAGTAAAGACTGCTTTTCCAGATGATTGAAGTCAAAAAGTTGCTTATTATAAGCAAGTGTTAGAAAAATATTTTGAAGCACAAAATAAAACGAATCTTGCAGCAAGATTTAATAGAACTCACCCTAAATCTTCTGACCATACGGTTAGTGAATTGGAAAAACAATTATTGCTAACAATGAAAGTATTAGCTAAAAATCATATCAACACTTTCAAACATTTAGGTGATTCCAAAAAAGTGTTTATAGCAAGAATCGATGCTATAAATGGCTTTCCAGACGAAAATAGGATGCAACAAGTTGCTTTAATTTATATTGAAGCAGTTAAGGCGAATTACAATAATTTCATTGATAAATTAGCTTTACCTAATGATAACCATAATCAAGCAAACTCCTTGAATTCAAAGAATAACTTAAAAAATATTTTGGTTAATAGTTTTACAAAAATAAGTACTAAAATTAATAATCATCAAGAAGTGCAAGCATTGGAAACCAAACTAAATAATCTCAATGAATTGGTTAATAATATTAAGACTAAAATTCAAAATATTGATGTAGCAACCAAAACATCCGTTTGAAATGAAGAATTTTCAAAAGCTGATACATCAGAAAAATTAAGATTATTACTTGCTAAAATAAATAAATTTGACCAGGTTTTAGAAAAGATTAATAGAATTACGGATTTACAATCATCTGATGTTGAAAGCGGTAATGAACTAGTTCATAGTCAACAAGTTAATGAAGAATTGTCTAAGCTTCGTGAATCTTATAAGGATAAGTTGGGTATAACAAAAGAAAATGATATTGATAAATTAAATCAATTTGTAGAAAAGGCAAATGAAGTGGTTAGATTGCTAAAAGATTCATTTAAAACCGATTTATTAGTAGAAAAAGCTTATATTAAAAAGATTGCATCTGCAGGCGATGCAGCACAGCTAGAAGAAATTAGAAATGATCTTCTAAAGTACAAAAGAGAGTTGACGAGATTTTGAAGTAGTTCTGAGAATCTTGAAAAATATATAAGAGACAACAAGGGCTTACTAAGCAAAAATGTTCTTAATGGAATTAAACGATATGAAGAGCTAGTTAATGATGCAAGAACATTTAATAGTGCAGCGGAGTTAAAGAAATTTAATGATTATACAATTCCTTTATATCATGGATATATTGATTATTTAATAATTGATAAAAGCGGAATACCTAAATCAGTATTAAATATTTTTAACCAAAGAGTTCAATTAGCTCCTGATAAAAATACAATTGAAAATGTTATTATTCCTGAGCTAAGATCATATCAAAGAAAACTAAGTGATTTAAAAACAATGATTAGTAAACTAAAAAGTAATGATTCAAAATCAAAATATAACGGTATGTTAGATGATGCTGATTCCTTAACTAAATTAGAAAATATTATATCAAATGCTAGAAAAGAATTAATTGTACAAAGGGTTGAAACTAGATTAAAACAGTTAAAAACAAGCAATTCTGATCCAGAAAAAAATAAGAAGCAAATTCTTAATGCTCCTGAAGAACAATATATAAAGGAATTTAAACAAAAGATTGAAAGAGCTTCTAACGTACAACAAGAAGAACAAATTGAACGTGAATTTATTTTTAGCAGATACTATGAATCAAAGCGTCTTTACAGTGTGCTCAATTCACTTGAGTTCATAGGCGAAATTCTTATTAGTAAAGCAAAAAAATCTTTAAATCCTAAATATATTAATTTAATTAATAAATTTAAAGAAAAGGATTTTATTAAAGGATTTAAAAATAACGGCGAAACAAAGTATCAAAATAATTATACATATACAGAATCAAATAGTTCGGATAGAACACTAGCGCAATTTGCACATATGTGAGTGCAAATTAGCAACGATCAAACTGGATATTTTAATCAGCAGGACACTAAAGATATATTCAGCGCCGCTACGCAATGAAAACCAAATTTATATAATGACAGTTATGTTCAAAATCATAAATGAAATCAATTTCCGCTAGACAATTACTATAATTTAATTGATCAGGCAATTAGTTTAGCTAAAAAAGATAAAAACCTTACGAGCATAGAGGATTTATATGCAACTGTAGATACAATTGCAGGATTTGGTTTTGCAAAATTTAAGGAAAATCCAAGTAAAGATGGAATTTTTTCCGTTGCTGCTTTATTAGATAATGCAAAAACTCATCAAGAAGTTAAAGGAAATGAATACCTTGTAGCCGCTTTTGTAGGTGGAGCAACAACATACGATTATTTCCGTAGGCAAAATAAAAATAGTAATTTATTGACGCATTACGATTTAGGTTGGAAAATATAAAAAAATGATTTATGCTTTTTTTAAAAAAGAATAAGAATAATTCAAAATATTAATAAGTTTGTAAGTTATTTTAGTAGTGCAAGCAAATTCAAAAACTAAAAAATCAAGAAGTTTTTAGCCTTATCATTGATTTATCTTTGTAGATAATCAATATATTAGTGGGGGTTAATGATAAATATTGAGCAAAATAAAGAATTAATAATTTTAAAAAATGGCATAAACAATTGTTTTAATGGAAAAATATTATATTTGGGTTGTGACCACCTATTTTGTTGATCGGGATTGCATTTATTGCAAGATGGATATGCATAATGAGACGCTTTTATGTTGCCCTTATTTATATTACCGCTTTTTACAATTGCCAGGATTCTCATATTTGTGATAGAGCATTACTATTGATATAAAAAAATGCTAGTGCAAAAAATATAGAAGAAAATAACGATGTGTAGTATGAACGCGGATTTTTAAAATAAGACATTATAATTTTTGCTGCTTTAAGATATTAATTTTTTTATAAAAAATAAACCTATATTGATATATGAAGTTTAAAAATCTAGACAAATTAATGTCTAGATTTTTGTTATTAAAAGGAATTAATTATGAAAAAAATCGAATTTTTTAAAAATTTAAAAGAATTTTACACAAGAGAAAAATTATAAAAATGTAAAAAACAAGAATTAAATTTTAAAAAAAAGTTTAAAAGCATAGTTTTAAGGTTTAAAAATTTTATTTTTTATGTTTTCGCTATTTTTTTTTTTTTTCAAAAAGCATAAAAAATAATTTAAAATTTTCGCATATCTATCGGTAAAAACTAGATAGAAAAATCCATTAGTAAATAAAAGAATAAGTTTGTAGATTCGTTTAAAAAATAAGCGTTATTTTATTTTCGAATATCAAATATTAATATAAATTGCTAATAAAAATGAAAAGGAGAATATATATGCAAGATGGAAATGTTTCGCAAGAAGAAAGAAAAAATAAAAAAAGGAAAGCATTAGCTATTGCACTTCCGCTTATTTTTGGAACGGGCGTTGTTGTTGGCGCTTTGCTAGGCGGAATTAGGATAGGTCAATCCTATCAAATGAAGAAAGAAACTGTGCTACCAGCGAAAGAAACTAAACCTTCAATGGATAGACAAAATAGTGTGGTTTTAAAAGAAGAAGTTCCATTTCAACCAGAATTATTTAAAGATTTAAAAGATAATACTAAGGTTTTAAAAATAACAAATAAGGATGAGTTAGAATATAACGAGATCAAGGTTGTTGATAAAAATTTCATTAAACAATTAAAAGACGAAAAATATATTATTAACGATCCTAGTGCTGAATTATACATTCTACTAAAATATAAGTACAAAGGCGAGGATAAACCAACCTTAAAATTTTTTGCTCTTAATTACGATGTTAAGGAACTTAATGAACAATATAATTACTTTAAAGAAAAATATAAAGATTACTACCAAAGTGACTATAGATTTAGCAAATTTCTTAATGATAATTCAGAATTTAATGATGAAAAATTCAAAATCTCAGACGGCTATTATAAGGCAGAATACTTAAATAATATTTTTAAGAATCAAATATTGCCAATTTATCTAAAAGATGTTGAAGAAGTTAAAAAAGCGGGATTGAGACATTATTATAATACCGAAGCATTTATAGAAAGATATGAGCAAGGTGTCAGACAACAAATCAGCCAGCACTTTTATAATCCTAATGACCCATCCCCACTTTATCCTAACGAACTTAAAAATGTTTTTGTTTTTAATGATAAATTAAAAAAAGTTCTAGAAAAGGATTATAACGACAAAGGACTTTATTGAAATTATGAAAAATTTATTATTAATAGACAATTAGTTAAAAATCTTGATACACCTTTATTAAAAAGATTTTTAACACTTTTATATACCCATTTTAATAGAAACAATTATGTTTATAACTTTACTAATCCTTTAACTTCTCAAGAAAATATCGAAGAAAAATATCAAAAACCATATACACCTCAAACAATGTTTTTTGATGAACTAGAAAAAGCGTTTTTAGACTTACAACTAGAGTTAAGAATACAAAGATACGGTTTATATGATGATAATTTAAATATTGATATGCCTAAATTGCAAAAATTTTATGATTTACATGATTTGTGATGGGAAAAAAGGGAAACATTTAATAAACAATTGATTGACTTTTTATTATCTGCCAATAAATTAATAGACGTTTATAAGGACAAGGTTCAAAAGGGTAGCCTTGGTAAAGAATATTATGAAAAGTTTTTATTATATCCAATCGAAATAAATTCATATCATGATGTTGTTAATATTTTATTAGATAAATTCCTTTCGACTGATGCTAATTATCAAACCGTAAAAACTAGAATTGATTTGCTTGGAAAAATTGATGAATTAGTGAATAATTTTAAAAATGATTTGACTAATGCATTTAAAGATTTAAATATTGAAACTAAAACAAAAGAAATAACGAATTATTATCTTCAAACATTTATAAAAGATATCGATACAGATAAAACCCTTCTTGAATCGCAAAACAGTCTTGAAATTTATTTTGAAGATAAAATTTTAGATTTAACAAATCATTACAATTTAGATTTTGAGGATTTTATTAAAAATATTGCTTAAAATTATGGGATTTAATATCACCATTGTATTAGTTTGCTAGAAACAATCAAAAAAATAAGGCACAACCCATTAAAAAAGGTTGTGACTTATTTTTGTTTTTATTAATAAATATAAAATTAGTTATTATTACCTTCGATCTTTTTTACAGCCTTAGCAACCCCAGATTTTTTATAAGAGCCAGCTACTCATTTGGCTTGAATTTTAATGTTTTTTAACGCATTATTCATAGCGATAAATGCCCCTACATAAGGGATTGTTGAAGTGTCATTACCTGAGTCTCCAAAATGTACAGTTTCAATTGGATTAATATCAAGAAGTCTGCAGACATAATCTATTGCTTTTCCTTTTCCTGCGTTTATGTCATTAATTTCAATCGCATAACCCTTTGAAACAATATGAAGTGAAAGGTTTCTGAATTTCTTGGCCAATTCTTCTGCTAACATTCTTATATATTTTCTGCTTCCGCCAAAGGTAATGATTTTTGTGGCATTAGTAATATGAGGAATATCATCATAAGTTTTTTGAATTAAATTTTTAATTCAAGGTCTGAATAACTTTAGTTTAGAGGATGTACCGTAGATTGTGTTACCACTATTGAAAATGAAAAATAATTTTTTTTCTTTTAGAATTTCAACAATAGACATTACAGTGTCTTTTTGAATTTCGTTTTTTAATATGGTTTCACCATTTGAATCAACAATCAAACCACCATTTTGACATATTACATATGGCGAATTTGTTTGTTTAGCTAAATTAAGAACAAAATCTGATGCGTAACGTCCAGTGGCAATGATGAAAGGTATTCCCGAGTCGTTTTTGCTTTTAACTATTTCAAAATTTTCTTTACTTAGTCCTTCTTTTGTTTTAGGTAAATCTAATAATGTACCATCTAAGTCTGTAAAATAGGCTTTTGGTTTAAAATTAATCATATTTTATTTAGTTGTTAAATTTTTTAATTAATTCTTCAGCAGGCATATATCCTTGTGAAGTATTAATTAATTTTCCATCAACATAGAAGAACAATGAAGGTATGCTTGATACGTTCATTTCACGTGCAAAATCACGATTTTGATCAATATCAAAGTCAAAAACATTAATTCCTTCATTTTCTGTGCCTAAACGTTGGATTTCTGGGCCTATCATTTGGCATGGTGGACATCAAACCGCTCTAAAAGCCAAAATCGCTTTGCCTGTCAAGTGATCGTCGTTTAATTCGTTTTGTAGTAATTTCTTGTACATATTTAATCTCCGTTCATTTAGTATGCTCTAGCAAAAATAACAACTTTATCAGTTTTTTTGTTTGTATAGAAACAATTTTCATACTCTGGCAATATATTGACATTAAAAGGTATGCAACGTGTTGAAGCTCCGGTTTCTTCCTTGATTTTATCTTCATCATCGCCGTTGCCATTAAATTTAGTTATAACTCAATACCCATCTTCAATCAGTTTCTTGAATTCTGTATAGTTTGAGGCTACTCTTATATTGTTAGTTAATCTCTTTTTTGCTTCACTTAATAGGTTATTTTGTATATCAGCCAATAACATTTGAGTTTTATTTATTGCTTCATCAATAAAGACACTAATCTTTTCGAGTGTATCTCTTCTGACAAGTGTAACCTTATTTTCATTTAGATCTCGAGGCCCTATTTCAATTCTTAAAGGTGTACCATGAATTTCGGAATTGGCAGCCTTATACCCTGCACTTTTATTAGTTTTATCTATTTTTGATTCTATATTTAATTCATTTAGTTTTTTATGAATTTGTTCAGCAACTCGTGCCACTCTTGGATCTTTCGAGGCAAATAATTCAAGAATGTCGACTTTTATTTGAGCAATTTTAGGTGGAATAATAATTCCTCTATCATCGCCATGAGTCATTATTAACGCGCCTAGCAATCTTGTCGAAACACCTCATGATGTTCCATAAGCATTTTCGAGTTTGTTTTCCTTATTTTTGAATGTGATATCAAATGCTTTTGTGAAATTTTGGCCCAAATAATGACTTGTTCCGGCTTGTAATGCTTTGCCATCCTTCATCATTGCTTCAACAGTAAAAGTATAATTGGCGCCGGCAAATTTTTCATGTTCGGTTTTTTGTCCCTTAACAACAGGTATTGCTAGATATTCTTCAATAAAGTTGGTGTATACATCTAACATTTTCTTAGTTAGTTCCTGTGCTTCTTGTGAATTAGAGTGTAGTGTATGACCTTCCTGTCATAAAAATTCTCTTGTTCTCAAAAAAGGATTTGTTGTTTTTTCCCATCTAAGGACATTGACTCATTGATTGTAAATTAAAGGTAAATCATTGTATGATTCAACTTCGTTTTTAAAGAAATCGCCGAATAAAACTTCACTTGTTGGTCTTATATAGAATTTTTCATTAAGTTTCTTTCCACCAACTTCAGTGATTGTTGCTAATTCTGGATTGAAACCTGCAATATGATTTTTTTCCTTTGCTAATAAACTTTCTGGAATCAAAAGAGGTAGATTGACATTTTGAACACCCAAGGTCTTAAATTTTTTGTCAAGGATAAGGCGAATATTATCTCAAATTCCAAATGATAATGGTTTGAATATGATCGAACCTTTCGAAGAGCCATAAGCCATTAAGTCGCCATTTTGTATGACATCGGTATACCACTTTGCAAAATTCTCTTTTTGAGTTGTAATTTTTTCTAGTTTTTTCACAATTTATAATTTTATAGTTTTTTTTGTTTTTATATTTTTATTTATAAATAAAAACAGCCAAGATAGGCCGTTATATTAAATCATCAAAAATATCATCGCCGGTTGCTACAGTAGGAATATCAAAGTTTCTAGCAACAATATTACCGGCTGTTCCTAATCCTCTTAGCGACCCTAAAACTTTCGGATGCACGAATGATTTTGAATAAACTGTTAAAGGTAGAGCTTCCCTGGTATGGTCTGGTCCAAAGGTTGGGTCATTGCCATGATCAGAAGTCATAATTAATAAGTCATCTTTTTTCATAGCATTAATTAGTTTTGCTAGTTTAATATCTAATCTTGAAACATTTTGACTATATCCAATTGGATCTTCTCGGTGCCCATAGTGGCTATCAAATTGGACTAAGTTCACAAATATAAATTGATTCTTTGATGAAGATGCAGCGATATTGATAGCAATGTCCATATTTTCATCATCAGAAGCAGGACCGTACACTTTATCAATACCAACACCACTAAAAATGTCGTTAATTTTTCCGATTGCAATAACCTCAATGCTCTTTTTTTGTAAGTCCTCAAGAATAATGTGTCCTGTTGGTTTGTTTGCAAAGTCGTGTCTGTTGAATGTTCTTGTAAATTTTCCGTTTTCATAAACGAAGGGTCTCGATATAACTCTTGCTACATTCCATTCTGGTTTTGAGGAACAAATTTTTCTTGCTCTTTTTGCATATTCGGTAAGTTTTTCAACACCTAATGTTTTTTCATCACCAATAATTTGCAAAGTCGAGTCAGGAGAAGTATAAATAATCATATCTCCCTTTTCCATATGTTGATGACCAAGTTCAGCTAAAATAACTGTACCAGAAGCGTTTCTATTACCAATAATTTTTCTTCCATCAAATGCTTTTGATAGTTCATCTACCAAATCATCAGGGAAGCCTTTTTGAGTAAATTGAGGGTTTGGAACTTCTGTATAAATTCCCATCATTTCTCAGTGCCCGGTTAGAGTATCTTTTCCATTTGATATTTCATGTATTTTTGCAACATATGCAAGCGGTTTTTTTACTTTTTGATTATGTCCTGCAATTTTGGCTACTTCGGTAACACCTAATGATTTTCATGTTGGAATTTCTAGTGGTAAGGCTTCAGAGGCATGCAATAAGCTATTTGCACCTTTGTCACCAAATTCTTCTTGACGAGGCTCAGGTCCAATTCCTAAACCATCTGTTACAATAAAAAATATACGATTAAATTTCATAATTTCTCCTTAATGTTTTATTACTTCAACTTGTTCGGTTAAATATATATCCATACTTTTTAAAATTTCTTTATCAGATTCGCTTGATATTGTGGTCCTATGTAAATATAAACCAGCAAGTTTATTAATTTGATCATATGCTTTTTTAGCTATTTTAGATGTTAGCGCACTAATTGAAAGGGCCATAAGCGTTTCTTTAACATCAAGTGATAGATGATTGTAATGTAAGTTTTGTTTTAAATCCTTAACTAATTCTATGACATCAGGATTTAGAACGTCAATTGTTGAATCAATTTTTGCAAAGTACTTTAAGGCATTTAGAACTACAGCACTATTAGAATTTAATAACTTAGATTCTTTCCCTAACAAAACATGACCAGAATTTATTTCAATAGCTGAGCAAACTACATTATTTTTATTGGTGTATTCATTTGCAAATTTTATTGATCCTATAATATTAGGGTCAATATTGTTATTTTTGATTATTTTATTTAATCTATTTAGATAGACTTTTGGACATTTATCTTGTTGGTAATTTACTTTGGTTTGATAATACCTACATACTATTTCTTTTTGAGAGGCTATGGTAACTGCTTGATCGTTGGTAATACAAAATCCTGCCATATTAACACCCATATCTGTTGGCGATTTGTACAGTGATGTATTGTATATTTTTGTTAATAAATTATTTAATATTGGAAATGCTTCAAGATCTCGATTGTAATTTGTTGCTTTGATTTTATATGCGTTCCAATGAAATGAGTCGACCATATTTATATCATTTAAATCTACTGTAGCTGCTTCATATGCTAGGTTGGTAGGATGATTTACTTGTAGATTTCAAATGGGAAAAGTTTCAAACTTAGCATAGCCAGATTTTATATTATTCTTATTGTCGTGATATAGTTGTGAAAGTATTGCACTTAATTTTCCAGATCCCGGTCCTGGCGCCGTTACGACAATGATTCTTTTTTTAGTAATAGCGTAGTCATTTTTGCCAAAACCGCTTTCAGATACAATATGTTCAATGTCGTGGGGATAGTTTTTTATATGATATTGCTTAACAACATTAATCCTTCGTTTAGTTAGCCTATGAATAAAGGACTTGATTTGAATAGAATCTTCATATTGTGTTATTACAACATTTTTAACCTCAAGGTCATATTTTTTAAATTTATTAATAATTCTAAAAATATCCTCTTCATATGTAATATTAATGTCAGACCTTATTTTTCTGTTTTTTATATCCTGGGCAGCAATTACTAACATTATTTCAACTTCGTCTTTAAGTTTTAACAGCATTTGTAATTTTGCATCATGTTTAAATCCTGGCAAAACTCTTGTGGCATGAAAGTCATTGAATAGTTTTCCACCAAATTCAACATATAATTTATTGCCAAACTTATCAATTCTCTTCCTAATTTCATCAGATTGAAGATTAATATATTTGTTATTATCAAAACCAATTTCCATAAATTTTTCCTAAAATATAAATTTATTTTAATTCTTAAATAATTTTATAACAATTTAATATTATGATATTAAGAAATTACAAATAGTCATCTTTTAAAAGGAAAACAACGCAACGCTTCATAAACTATATAATGATAATTAGTTTTTAAAGTTTAGATGAGTTTTTAAAAATTATGATTACAAAAAATTAATAAAGGGGAATTTTGACAATTAAATTACTTCTTTACATTGAACTTTGTTATATAAAAATGATTTATATTCCGCAATTAACCGTGTTGAATGCTTATTTTTAATTGCATTATCAAAGGCGCCAAGACTATAAATCCTCATACATTTTTGATTTTTAGGTAGTAAATAAACCTTTAAAAAATGCCACATCATCAGTGAAACTATTAAGATAAAATGATAGACGTTACTATTTATAGTGCAAAAAATTTTTTGATGCTTCTTAAAGAAAGATTTATTTATTTTAATTTTTAAATAATATGAAGTAAAAAGAACCTAATATGTTATTACTAATTTTTTAAATTTCGTTTTTTAAATATTTTTTCAAACTATAGTTGTATTTATAAAATTAAAATATATTGTTTTTTTAGTGCAATTTTTATTGTAAAAATATGTTTTTGGCAAAGAAAGATTCTTTAGATATAGAAACAAAATTGATTTTAGCATATAAGTTTTTTGGTGTTTCAAAAAGTTAATAATTGAATCTTATTTGTTTGTTCCCATCTTTGTGTAGATTTTTATCTACCTTATATATTTTGTCCTTAAAATTAGTAGAAAAATAATTTTTTATCTTGCTAATTTATTATTGCAGTCAAATCTTAACTAATGTAAAATTAAAAAATCTTTAAAGGAAAGTAATTTTGGTATTTTTATCATTATTTAAAAAAACAAGTTTTAAATAAAGAGTAAAATTTTATTATATAAAAAATTTCGAAAGGCATAACATGAAATTTAATGAACTAAGAACTAAGATAGTCGCTACAGTCGGACCTTCAAGTGAAAGTTATGAAACAATGAAAGCTTTAATTGAAGCTGGTGTTACAACCATTAGAGCAAATTTTTCACATGGTACAATTGACGATCATAAAAGAAAGTTTGACATTGCTAGACAAATATCAAAAGAAATAGATAGACCAATTTCATTGATGTTGGATACAAAAGGGCCAGAAATCAGAATTGGTAAGATGCAAGATGGCGTTTGCTTAATTCCTGCTAAACATAAATTAACTATTAGAACAGATAAAAAATCATATGAAAATTTAATTGGAGATGAGAATACTATTACCGTTTCATATCGTATGGACCTAGATGTTAATGAAGGTAATAAGGTATTGATTGATGATGGTAAATTGGTAACTATTGTTAAAGAAGTGAAACCTAATGAAGTTATTGTTGAAACTATAAATTCTCATAAATTAAAAACAAATAAAAGAGTTAATATTCCGGGCGTTAATTTCTCTCTACCATTTTTATCAGAAAAAGATATTAATGATATTATTTGAGGAACTCAATATAAAGTTGACTATATAGCAGCATCATTTGTTAATAATGCAGCACAGGTTAATCAAATAAGAAAAATTCTTGATGAGCATAACGGACAACATATTCAAATAATTTCAAAAATTGAATCTCAAATGGCAATTAACAATATTGACGAAATAATTAGAGCATCTGATGGAATTATGATTGCTAGAGGTGATTTAGGTTTAGAAATACCTTATTATGACGTTCCATATTGAGAAAAGAAAATTATTCGTGCAGCAAGAATTCAAGGAAAGAATGTTATCGTTGCAACACAAATGCTTGACTCAATGGAAAATAATCCTTTACCAACAAGAGCAGAAGTTACTGATGTTTATTACGCTGTTGAATTAGGTGCTGATGCAACTATGCTTTCTGGTGAATCCGCATCTGGAAAATATCCAGTTGAAGCTGTTAAAACAATGGCCAAAATAGCGAAGAGAGCTGAAAAAGAATATTTTACTGAATTATTCTATGAGAAACAAATTCAAAAGGTTGCTAATGATCAAAATTCAAGAATGCTAATTGCTTATGAAGTAGCATCAATATTGCAACCTGGCGATTATAAGTTTGCTATTGTTTTATCACATAGTGGTAAATTATTAAAAGAGGTAGCTAAGTATCGTCCTAATGCTCATATTATTGGTGTTGTAAGTGACGACAAACTTGTATGGAGTTATGGAGTAACTGCAGGCGTATTTTGTGAAAAGCATTCAGAAGCTGTAAGATCTTTAATAAAATATAATCACGATGCTGGACGTCAAGTTTTAGAGGAATATGGCGCTAAAAAAGGTGATAAATTTATTGTTGTGGATAGTTTAAATATTACTTCACATGAGTTCTAAAAGTTATTTTTATTAATAAAAAACCGCAACGTTAGGCATGCGGTTTTAATTTAAACAATTTTAATCTATTTATTTAGATCATATTTTTTTGTCAAGCTTATATGTATTTCTCAACTTTTTTAGTTGCTTAGAAATTTCTTGATTTATGATGTATGAAAAAGGGTTAAATGTAATTCTTTCATTTGTTTCAAAATATTTATCTAAAAAACCAAATGTTGTTTCACCATACATTGAGTATAGAATTTCGCCTATTTTGGTGTCTAGCCAAATATATTTATTAGCAAGAATTTTTCTATCCAAAAAAAGAATCATATTTGGCAATTTGTCAAGAATTTCTAAGGTAGTTAAACTATATAATTTTTCTTCTGATTCTGACTTTGTTAGGAAGAAATCTCTTTTTATTGAGTCAATAATTTTATGTTTACTAAGATAGTAGTAATAACAGAAAAATGTGTGGCCTCATTCTTGGTTATATTCTTCTTCCCCGTCATATAGTTTGCAAAAATCATCATGTTGTTTCTTATTTATTTCCTCAATCGAGAAAATTTTAGTGAAATCTTCATAGGAATTTAACGGCTCATTAAGTTTTTTTAACAAATTTTTTGATTCCTCATATAACACATTTTCATTTTGAATATTTTCGTTTTTCTCTGGTTGCATATTTATTCTTCCCCATTTTTAGAATAATAAAGAATTTATAATTTGATTTCTTAATAACATTTAGTTGTTAAAAATATTAAACGTTATTTATCTTATTATTTCTTTATTCATATATGGAACTAAAACTTTTGGAACAGTTATCGAACCGTCTTCATTTTGATAATTTTCTAAGATAGCAGCAACAACTCTATCAATGGCCAAACCAGAACCATTTATTGTGTATGCATATTTAGTTTTTCCCTCTTTAGTTCTATATCTAATTTTTGCTCTAATTGCTTGAAAATCCTTATAAATTGAAATTGAACTAGTTTCGCGATATCTCTGCTCAGAAGGAATTCACAACTCAAGGTCAATTGTTTTAGCTGACCCAAATCCCGTATCACCTGTTGATAATATAAGCTCTCTAAAAGGTATTTCTAGTAATTCTAAAATGCTTTTTGCATCATTGACCGTTTTTTGTCATTCCAATAAACCGTCTTCTTGTTTAACAAATTTAACTAGTTCAACTTTGTGAAATTCGTGTTGTCTAATTAAACCTTTTGTATCTTTTCCACCACTCCCAGCTTCAGATCTAAAGCATTTAGTATACGCGACATATTTGATAGGATTTTCAAGATTTAATATTTCATCGTAATGCAAATTGGTGACTGGAACTTCAGCAGTTGGTATCAGCCATAAGTCACTATTTTCGACCTTAAAAAGATCTTCGCCAAATTTTGGGAGTTGTCCTGTGCCATAAAGCATATTTGAATTAACTAGGTGCATTGGCATAATTTCTTTATATCCATTTTTTATATGTGTATCTAACATGAAATTTTCAAGCGCCCTAATTAATCTAGCCCCATCGTTTTTATAAAGTGCAAAGCGTGATTTTGAAAGTTTAACGGCTCTTTGGAAATCCACAATATCAAGCTTAGTTGCGATTTCATAATGCGGCAAGACATTTTTAACTAATCCACGTCCAAGGTTAGCATATTCGCCAATGCAAACATTATCCTCATCGCTTAATCCTATTGGTACGTCATCATACGGGATATTAGGTATTTGTAATAATAACTTATTTACTTCTTTGACAATTTGATTTGTTTCAGATTCGATTGATTCAATTTGTTTTTTGGCTTCATTTACTTCTAGCATTAGCAAGTTATAATCTTGGTTATTTCTTTTTTTGATTCCTATTTCTTCGCTTAGTTTATTTCTTTTGGCCTGAAGACCTTCTAAATTATGAATCAATGAATTTCTTTTGTCACCAAGTTCATAAATTTTATCAAGTGCTAAATGGTCAAAATTTCTGTTAGCAAGTTTTTTAATTACTTCTTCCTTATTTTTTAAAAGATATTTTAGATCAATCATATTTTAAACTCCCTGAATTAAACTATCAATAATTTTATACTTTTTTAATAAAGTATGGTTGTTATTAACTTTAATTTGCATATCCTTAAATAGGTCATAAAAAAGTATGATTGTGCTACAATTAAAAAGATATGCTTAAACAGAATTTTATAGTAACTGGAACATTTGAAAAAGTGTTATGGAGATCAAGAGATCAGCGTACAGCAATTGTGGCTTTTAAAGTTTTAGAAAATGATAAAAAAAATCCCATAATCTTAAATTCCTATAATTCAATAACCATAACTTTTTATGATCATTTATTTGACGAATTAAAAATTGAAATTCACGAAAAAAAATATGAAATAAGCGTAATTAAAAATAACCTTTCAAAATATAATGATAGTTATTTGATCGATTCCCAAATCCCCTTTAAAAAAGTTACATCTGAGCTTCTAATTGAGGAAAAAAATGAATATTTAAGTCAAGTTTTTAAATTAGAGCTATTTAATGAATTAAAAAATGTTAAGTTTAATACATTAATAAGAGATTTAGGAGAAGATGTTTTTCAAAAAATTTATGACGATAAAAAGCTTTATGGCCAAACATTTGGTATTACTGCGGAAGATTGAAAAAGACTTGTGGAAATAATAAAAAATAACTTTCAATATTTAATTGATATATCACACCTTTTTAAGATTAATGTTTCAAAGGCAACAAGCAGGTTAATTTTAAAGAAATTTAGTAGCCTTAAAAGTTTTTTAGATGAGTATTTTGATAATTTATACGATTTTTATTTTGACCTTGAAGAATATGAAAATATTAAGATATCTGATATTGATAAGATTGCAATTGAATTTAATCCTACATCGTTAGTTCAAAAAAACGCAACTTATTTATACGCATTTGTGGAAGAATATTTTTTTAATTCTGGTAATACGCGAATTAAAGTAGATAAATTTTATAAAACCCTATGTATTATTTTTAATAATGAAATTTTTAATAGTATTAAAAAACATTTTGATGAGACAGTTGCCCAATTATTAGAAAAAAGATTGCTTATTTCTTTAAAATACATTGATGGTGAGTACTATACTACTCGCGATACAATCTATAAAGAAGAATATGTTGTAAAGCGTCTTTCATATATATTAAAGAAATCAAATTACGAAGAGCCTAATATTTTAAATATTCCATCGATTTTTGATGCACAACAAGTCACAGCTATTAAATCGGCTTTAACTGAGAATTTAGTATTAATTACTGGCAATCCCGGGACTGGTAAAACATTAATAACTAATGAAATTATTGACCAATTAGCTAAAAAATATGATCATAACGATATAGCAATTTTAACTCCGACTGGTCGAGCAACAATTAATATTAATATAAAGCAAGAAAATATGAAGGCCCAAACTATTCATAGTTTTTTGCGTTGAGATCAAGAAAGTAACAGATTTTTTACTAATGAAGATTCAACCTCTGATATTAGTATTTTAATTATTGATGAGTTTTCAATGGTGTCATTGGATTTATTTTATAATCTTTTAAAAGGTATATCAAAATATACATTAGCTAAAATTATCTTAGTTGGTGACAAGGATCAATTGCCGGCCATCGGCAGTGGCTACTTAATTAAAGATTTTATTGAGAATAATATTTTTAAAACTATTATTTTAACTAATATATATCGTCAATCTGGAAACTTTGATATTGTTAAAGATGCTTTAAAAATAAATGAAGGGGTATTTCCGGATTTTGAATCAAAAAATTCTGAATTTTATCCAACAAATCGCCTTGAACTTAAAAATAAATTAATTAAGAAGATTGAAGAATTATTAGCTCAAGGCTATACAAAAAAAGACATAGCTATTCTTAGTCCAATATATCGTTATGAAACTGGTATTGATGAAGTTAATGAGGCTCTTATTAGTTATTTTAGAAATAAAGAAAAACCTGAAGTCGCTAAATATCGTGAAAGAACATTAGCAATTAATGATAAAATTATCAACCTAGTTAATGATTCTAAATTGAAGGTTTTTAATGGCGAAATAGGTTATATTTCGAAATTTATATATGCTAAATCAACAACAAAAAAGGAACCCATTTTATCACACATTTCCATTGAATTTGATAGTGATGACAAAGTGGTTACCTTACCGAGAGCCTATTTTTTTGAAAATACCTATTCAGCCTATTGTACAAGTGTTCACAAATATCAAGGTAGTGAGTGCAAGGCCGTAATTGTAATTTTATTCTCAGAAGCCAAAAAATTATTAAGTAAAAAATTAATATATACGGCAATAACAAGAGCAAAGCAATATAGTGTTATTATAGGCGAAAAAAGTGCGCTAGAATTTGGTATTGCAAATGATGATGATTCGAAAAGAATTACTAATATTCAATATCTATGAATGAAAAATCATAAATAACAAATATTTTGTTTTAATTTTTAATTATTTAAGGAGAAATTATGAAATTAATTGTTGGATTGGGAAACCCAGGTGTTGAGTATGAAAGAACAAGACATAATGTAGGTTTCATGGTTATTGACAAACTTGCTGAGAAATTAGAATGTCCCCTAAAGGAAAAAAAGTTTAATGGAATTTTTTATAAGGATAGTGAAATAATTTTAGCTAAACCCTTGACATATATGAATAATAGTGGCGAATTTATTAAAGCAATTTGCGATTATTTTGAAATAATGATCGACGATATCATTGTCGTTTATGATGATATGGATACCGAACTTGGCAAAGTTACTATTAGACAATCAGGTTCTTCGGGAGGCCATAATGGCATTAAGAGCATTATAAACCATCTAGGCACCCAAGATTTTAAACGTTTAAAAGTGGGGATCGGTAGAAAGGAAAACGCTATTAACTTTGTTTTAGGAAAATTTAGTTATAGTGATTCATTGGTAATTGAAAAAGTTATTGATGCAGCATCTGATGCCTTAATTCAATTTATTAGTAATGATATTCGTTATGTTATGAATAACTATTCAGGTAAAATTTATGGAAAATAAGTTAATTGAATTAAGACAAAAATTTTTTAATGAATTTATTAATAACCTTGTTTCATTGGATGAAACCTTTATCCTTGGCATTAGTGGTGGACCTGATTCAATGTGACTGCTCAATCTTATGAAAAATCAAAAAATTATTGTTGCTTGTGTTAATTATAATAAGCGTGAGGACTCGTGAAAAGATGAAAAAATAGTTCGAGATTTTTGCTATAAAAATAACATAGTATGCGAAATTTTTTCAATAGAAAAATCAAATGATCATGTTGGTAATTTTCAAAAAATAGCACGTGATCAAAGATATACATTTTATAAAAAAATTTATGATAAATATAAGGCTAATTATTTAGTTCTTGCGCATCACAAGGATGATTGTCTTGAAACATTCTTATTTCAGGAGCAAACTTTTAGACACCCAAAACAATATGGAATAATGCCATTAAATAAAATTAATAACATGAATATTTTTAGACCGATGATTAATTTGTGATATAAAGATGAAATTTTAGCATTCTGTAATCAATTTGCGATTCCATATGCTATTGATTATACAAATAATTTGCCTATATATACTAGAAATAAAATTAGAATTGGACTAAAAAAATGTTCTTCCTTACAAAAAGATGAATTATTTCTAAAATTAAAATTCTTGAATAAAGAATTAGAGGAAAAACAAAATCTTGTAAATAATGAATTTAAAAAGTTTAGGGAATCTAATTACAATTATAAAATTCTAAACTTTGATCATTGCTATATTAATGAAATTTTATTTGAATATTTGCACGCTAATGTTAAGGATATTAAAATTTCATTAAATAAATTAAATTCATTTAAAAAGTTTATTATGTCCCAAAAAAATTTTAAAGGTTTTAAAATTAATGATGAAGTAATTATCTATAAGAAGCAAGCGTCTCTAAAAATTTGTAAAAATTAATTTTTATTTTATAATTTTGCTAATAAATTATATTAAATTACTATAGAAAGGAGTTTTATATGGGAAATAAAAATAACTCTCCACAACCGAAAGAAAAGAAAAAAATTGGATTATTTGGAATAGTTGGGATTTTTATTGCTATTGTTGCCTTTATAGTTCTTGTTTTAATTGCAGTTGATCAAATTCGTGCTGCTTCAATCAAATACGAGAATCTAGGTTTTTTAGAAAAAGTCGTAAGAGAAACAGCAAAAAGTCAAACTGATGGTCTTTATGTTTCGCAATGATTAGAAAATACTTATTCTGATACTTTAAATATTACAGTTAATGGAACCCAGAATGAATTGCAATTTTTGCTTGGTCGAAAATTTTATCCCTTTTCATCTTATTCATTTACGATTAACTTAAGTGGATTATTAGAAAGGGAATTACCATCTTCATTAATTTCATGAACAAATACTAAAACATATTATGAAGCTCTTAGTGCCATAACTTCAACAAGTGGTGGTATTTCTGGCTCATTTAGTTCAGCACCAATTCCACAGGCTGGCATCTTCGAAAAATACATAAGTCCAGCAATTAATGTAATCTTCTTTGGAATTATTATTATTGCTATTGTATTTAGCTTAAAATCAATGTCAAGAAGAGGATTGGGCGGTGATTTTGGTATAGGTAATAAATCATTAGCACAAAGAGTATATTCAAATAAAAAATTCTCAGATATAGCAGGAAATGAGGAAGTTAAGGAAGAAGTTAAAGAATTAGTTGATTATTTAAAAAATCCTAATAAATATGATGCTGCGGGTGCCAGAATCCCTAAAGGTATTTTACTTGGAGGCCCTCCAGGAACTGGTAAAACCTTAATTGCAAAAGCTACAGCAGGGGAAGCTAATGTGCCTTTCTTCTTTATTTCTGCTTCGAATTTTGTGGAAATGTTTGTTGGTCTTGGGGCCAAACGTGTTAGAGATATGTTTGAAGAAGCAAGAAAACATGCACCTGCAATTATATTTATCGATGAATTGGATGCTGTGGGTAGATCGCGGGGCGCTGGAATTGGTGGCGGAAATGATGAAAGAGAACAAACTCTTAACCAATTGCTAGTAGAAATGGACGGCATTAAGGAAAATAGTGGAATTTTAATTATGGCAGCAACTAACAGAACAGATGTTCTTGATCCTGCCTTATTAAGACCTGGTCGTTTTGATAGAACTATTACTGTCGGACTTCCTGATATTAAAGAAAGAGAACAAATCCTAATATTACATGCGAGAGGAAAAAGAGTTGATCCTAAAATTAGTTTCTCACAATTGGCTAGAAGAACTCCTGGATTTTCGGGTGCACAACTCGAAAATGTAATTAATGAGGCTTCATTATTGAGTGTTAGAGAAAGAACTCTATTTATTACTTTAGAACAAATTGATGAAGCTATTGATAGAGTTATGTCGGGTCCTGCTAAGAAATCAAGAACAATTTCTGAAAAAGAAAATATAGCAGTTGCGTATCATGAAGCGGGTCATGCCGTTGTTGGAATTAAAATGAAAGGCGGCAATAAGGTACAAAAGATTACCATTATCCCTCGTGGTCAGGCAGGTGGATATAATTTAATGATGCCTGAGGAAGAAAAATACAATCGTTCAAAATCAGAATTAATTGCTATTATTACTTCATTTATGGGTGGCCGTGTCGCCGAGGCAATTATTTATGGAAAGGAAAATGTGTCAACTGGTGCTAGTGATGATATTGCTAAGGCAACATCTATTGCACGTAGAATGGTTACTGAATGAGGTTTATCTGATTTAGGTCCTATTAAGTATGAGGAAGATACATCAAATCCATTTTTAGGGCGTGATTATATGAAAAACGCTTCCTTTTCAAACAAGGTCGGCCAAGAAATTGATGAACAAATTCGCAAAATTATTCTTACAGCAGAACGCGAAGCACATAAAATTATTTCAGAGAATCGCGATTTATTAGAGTTAATTAAAGATGCTCTTATTATTAAAGAAACAATCGTTGCTGAGGAAATTGAATATATTGCTGAAAATATGAAATTACCAGAAGGGCTAAGCAAAACAAAAGAACAATTAAAAGTAGATTATTCAGAAGTTGATTTTAATAATTTATTTAATGAAGTTTCAGGAGCTAAAAAAATAACTGAGGATAAATATAAAAACGACTTAGCAGAGGAACTTGCAAAACATGATGTTCCATTGGATGATAATTTGTCTGGTAATGATGAAAATGATGATAATAATTAAAATTGAATAACTTTTTATTTAAAATCCCAATAGACAATAACATGGTGTCTTTTGGGATTTTAATTTAATAATTTGTCATATGTGTTATATTAAGTGTCTTTTTTAGCTTTAATTTGTTTATGTAATTGTTATATATTATAATTTAGTTAATTATAAATTACTGTATAGATAATGTAAATTAAACACGCAAAGGAAGAAAAGATTATGAAGAAGAGTTTATTAAAAATATTATTGCCCTTAACAAGTATCGGAATTGTTCCTGTTTTAGCAGTTTCGTGCTCTAATTCTGAAAAACAATTATTAGAAAAAGAAATTGAAAATGTTAATAAAACTATCAAAGAGGATAAAAGTTTAACTGCTGAAACAAAAGTTTTATTAGCGCAAAGTGTTACAAAGACAAGAAAATTATTAGCACAAGCGAAGTCAGATGCAGAAATTAAACAAATAAAGGATGCATTTATTAATGAAATTAATGAGATTAAATTAAAAAACAAACAACAACCAACACCTAAACCAGATGACAAACCAGGCGATAATCCAAGCGCTCCTATTGATGAAACAAAAAAAGAAAATCAAGTAATTAAGAAATTAAAAGATATCTTTGAGGTTAGCGAAGAAAATAAAACTAAATATGGTGCTAAATTATTAAATAAAGAAGTTTGATTATGATATGGCAGAAAAGATAAAAATATAGTTGTAACACAACAAGGTAAGAATCCTAATTGAAGCAAGCCACAACAAGTAATTTTTAGTATAAAGTCATCTGATACATTTGATGGAACACAACTTGTTAATGCTAAAGATTCTACATATGAAGGAAAAAAAGGAAAAGCGTTACAATCAAGATTAGATTATAAAATAATTAATAAACAAGAAAAAGAAGATGATAAAAAACAAAATAAACTAATTGAATTTGAAGTTGTTGTAGAATACAAGGCAGCAACATTTAATAAGAATGGAAATCATACAATATCAGATATTTCTAATACTTCTACTATAAAGTTTTCTATAGCAAAACCTTTAGAAGACCCAAAAGTAAAATCTGTTGATGAATTTATAAAGACTACTATAGGTAAATTTAAATTAAATAATGATTATTCAAAGAAATCAACCTTAAAGGATGATTTAAAACAAAAAAAGATTGATTTGTGATATTCATATAGCTCACATGCAATTATTTATACAGAAGTAAATCAACATCCTAACTGGAGGGATGTAAAATCAACCGACAATGTATTGTTATCTGAAAGCGATATTGAGTGAAATAAAGACGGAAAAAATTACCAGTTAGCAAACCCTTCTGTTCCTACATTCACTAATAAAAAAGGACTAGTTAGAATTAACAGCAAACTCGATTATGAGACAAAACAAAAAGAAGATGGTAAACTTACTTTGATAATCAAATACAAGGGTGCTGAATTTATTAATGGCGCTGCTCCTATTATTGGCAATGAAGTTGTTTCTTCCGAAATAGAAATTGCTTAAAATAAAAAGAAAAATAGAGGAAAATTCCTCTATTTTTATTAGTCTTAAATATTCTAAATATCGCCGGAATTTATTAATTGTTTTTTAATATCGTTAATAAGTTTTTTAGAAAAAATACCCCTTTTTAATCTGCTTTGTTCTTCTAAAAAATCAAGTTCATTATAGATGCGATAAATCAATTTTAAAGGATAATTTAACTTGGTTATCGATTCTTTAAAGTCAATTCAGTCAATAACGTTAAACTCATCATCGTTGTAACATTTAATATCAAGGTCAAAGTCAATGTATTTAATGATATTATCCTCAATAAAAAAAGGACTAGCTAAATTAACATAAATATTGTTTGGTCTATCATCATTAAGAGTTATCGAAGCATTATAAAATTTATTTTTGGCAAAGAAAAACAAAATAGGTTTTGAAACTAGCCAGTTGATATTTGATTCTTGCACTTTTGTTTTCATTAATAAAACAACAACAAAATCATCAAGATTAGCTATGATTTTACACCCTTCATATTGTCGATATAATGTGCCATCATACTTAAAAGCTTGAACAGAAACTAGCTGGCCCATTTGATATAGTTTCTTAGGTTTTCTTGATTCTAATTTTGATATATTTTCTTGTTTTGCTAAATCATGAAAACTCTTAATCTCATTATTAGAGCTCATGTATCCTCATTTTTAAATAATTAATATATGTATAAGAAACTAATTTTACTTAGTTAGTTATCATAAAAATTATAAACAAAAGTTACTAAAAACCATCTTTTTTAAAAAATATGCAAGAAGGTTTTATACAATTTTATCTATGAGATTAAGACATAATAAAAACGCATTAAGCACTCTCGAAAATAGTGAATTTTATATTAACCAATTCCCTTATACACCTAAAAAGAATGCTGTTGTTGAGATTGGTATGGGAAAGGGCAAAATGCTTTCAGAATTAGCACTATGTCATCCGGAAAACGAATATATAGGTATAGAGAAATACTCGACCCCAGCATTATCAGCGCTCAAGAAGATTGAACAAAAGTCTTTAAAAAATATGAAGATAATTGTGGGCGATGCTGCTAAACTTAATGAAATTATTGCCAATAAGGTAAAAACAATTTGGCTAACTTTTTCTGATCCATGGCCTAAAAAAAGGCATTTTAAGAGGAGACTAGTTTATAAAACTTTTTTAGAACAATATAAATCTGTTCTTGATAAGGAAGGCAAAGTTTATTTTAAGACTGATAATAATGGGTTATATGAATTTGCATTGGAACAATTAAAGGAATTTAACGCTGATATAATTTATCATACGTCGGATTTACATAATTGTAATTATCAAATTGAAAATAAATTGACTGATTATGAAGAAAAATTCAGAAATGAAGGCAAAAAAATTTATTTTATTGCTTTTAAATTTTAAACCATAAAAAGTTTATGGTTTTTTTTATGCCTTTAATTTTTATGTCTTTTTTGGTATAATTAATATATTACTTTGTAATATATTATAGGAGTAAATATGCTTAATGATGAAGAAAAAAAACTAGATGAACTAAAAATGAGCCAGGAAAAAAGCAAAGAGGAAACAATAGATGATTTTTATGCAGTTAGCGACGAAATTAAAAGAGTTTTTGATGACGAGCCAAAAGAAACAATAGATGATGAAGAGGAATATATTCCCCAAAATAATGAAAGCTATGTTGTCCAAAGTCAAATTCTAGATAGTGAAGTAAACGGACTAAGACCAGCTGATCTTGCAACGGTTATGAAGAGTTCGTTTCTTGAATATGCAATGAGTGTTATTGTTGCAAGGGCTTTACCTGATGCAAGGGATGGACTAAAGCCAGTTCATCGTAGAATATTATATGGTATGAGCGAATTAGGGATGTTTCATAATGTGCAACATAAAAAATCTGCTCGTATTGTTGGGGATGTGTTGGGTAAATATCACCCTCATGGTGATAGTTCAGTTTATGAAGCAATGGTTAGAATGGCTCAAGATTTTTCTTTGAGATATCCTTTAATTGATGGCCATGGTAATTTTGGTTCTATTGATGGCGATTCTGCTGCGGCTATGCGTTATACAGAAGCAAGGATGTCGAGGATTGCAGGCGCTATGGTTGATGGCATTAAGAAGAATACTGTTGATTTTATTGATAACTATGATGGAACAGAAAAAGAACCAGTAGTATTGCCTTCTAGATTTCCTAATTTATTAGTTTCTGGTTCATATGGTATTGCTGTTGGTATGGCAACAAGTATCCCACCTCATAATTTAAATGAGGTTATCGATGGTGTTTGTGCATTGGCAAAAAACCCTGATATTACAATAAGTGAATTAATGGAATATATTCAAGGGCCAGATTTTCCAACTGGGGGGATAATTTTTGACAAAGAAGGTTTAATACGCGCCTATGAAACAGGAGTTGGCCGTGTTACTATACGTTCAAAGGCAACTATTCAGGAATTGAGTAACGGCAAATCTAAAATTATTATTACAGAAATTCCATATGGTAAAAATAAAGCAAGCTTAATTGAAAGTATAAATCATTTAATTAAGGATAAAAAAATTGAAGGAATTTCCGATTTTCGTGATGAATCAAACCGTGATGGTATAAGAATTGTAATCGAAATTAGGAAGGCATATGTCCCAGAAGTTATTTTGAATAAATTATTTAAATTAACAGAATTTCAAACTAGATTTTCATTTAATATGGTAGCTCTAGTTAATAATGAACCGCAAAAACTTAATTTAAAAACTGCTTTAGAAGTATATTTAAAACACCAAATTAATGTTCTTACAAGAAGATTGCAATTTGATTTAGAAAAAGATTTAGCAAGAGCTCATATTTTGGAAGGCCTTAAAATTTGCGTTGAAAATATCGACCGTGTAATTGAAATTATAAAGAAATCAAAAACTGATGTAGAAGCGCAAACAGAATTAAGTAATAAGTTTAATTTAAGTGAAATTCAAACCAAGGCCATTGTTGATATGAGACTTGGCAGACTAACTGGATTAGCTATTACTAAGATGAATGAAGAGCTGGCATTAGTTCACGAAAGAATTGGCGAATATCAAAGAATATTGGGCGATAAAAATGCTTTAATTGATCTAATAATAAAAGAGTTAAACGAAATCAAAGAAGCATATGGAGATAGCCGTAAAACGCAAATTAATTGAGATGAAGCCTCTGATATTAATAATGAGGATTTGATTCCTAGAAAGGACGTTGTCATTACTGTTACTACAAATGGCTATTTAAAACGTTTAGATTTAGATGAGTACAAAGAACAAAACCGCGGTGGCGTTGGTGTTTCAACTGCTAAAACCTATCAAGACGATGATATTCAAGACATTCTGGTAGCTAATACACATACTGATTTATTGATATTTACTACTGGAGCTAAGGTTTATCGTGTAAGAGGATATGAAATCCCAGTGGGGACTAAGCAATCAAAAGGTACACCAATTATTAATATCATTGGTGCTTTAAGTAGTGATGAACGTGTTATAAAAATATTAAGTGTTGATGATAGTGACTATGATAAAAATAAATTCTTAGTAACTGTAACTAAGAAAGGAATTATTAAAAAATCACATTTATCATTATATAAATTAATTAATCGAAACGGAAAGCTAGCATTTGGATTGCGGGATGGAGATAGTCTTGTCGAGGCACTAGTTGCGACTGATAATGAGGATATCTTTATAGCAGCCAATAATTCAAAATTATCACGTTTTGAGGTGGCTGATATTAATTCAAAAGGTAGATTAGCAGCTGGTGTTGTGGGAATAAAATTAGGAGAAAATGAAAAGGTAGTTTCTGCTTCGACCTCGAGCGAGGGAAATTATATTTTTAGTCTTGGTGCAAGTGGATATGGAAAATTAAGCCTTGTTGATTCATTTAGAAAAACAAAAAGAAATTCAAAGGGTGTTTTAGCTTTAAATGAAGGAAAAGCTGGCGAACTTGCTTACTCAGCAACTGTAAAAGGAACTGAGGATATAATTGTTATAACCGACGAGGGTGTTACAATTAGATTTTCACTAAAAGCCGTAAGTATTACCGGAAGAAATGCAAAAGGAGTTAAATTAATCGATCTAAAGAAGAGAAATTCTTCTATTGTTGCAGTGGCAAAAGTAATTAACGAAACAGGCGAGGAAAATGAGACACGTCAATTGACTGATACTGAATTAAAAGATATTACCAGTGATGTTGATCTTGATATTCAAAATGAAGAAAAGACCAATAATAATGAATAAAAATTGTTTAAATAAAAAATATAATATTAAATTAGTTAGTCAAAATATTATAAAATATTAGATGTATTTAAACCAAGCACAAAATAAATCTTTTGTTGTTATATATTAAATACGCATAGTTGCAAGTAAAAGTCCATTTTAGGACTTTTTTATTACTTTTTTAGTGCTTTTATAATGCCTATGTTAATTATGCTATAATTTCACTATAAAATGAATAAATCAATCAGATTAAGAATTAAAATCAATAAAATCTAAGGGATAAAAAGGCCACTTTTTTGTGGCCTTTTCTTTTAAATTTACGGAGGAACTTTATGTCTAAAAATAGGAGAATTTTATTATCAATAGGGTTAATTTCACCATTAATTACCATTCCTGTGATATCAATTTCATGCAGTCAGGATGCAAAAAAAGATTTAAAAAAAATTAAGAATTTATTAAAAACTTCTGTTGAGGAAACAAACAGAATCTTTAGTGCAAATAAGGCATCGCTAGCTTTTAGCTTTGAAGAAGAGGAAGTTTATCAAAAGGCTATAGATAAAGCTAAGGACATTCTAAAAAATAGTAGTGATTTAATTATGATAGAATCTACTACTAATCATATGGAAATAGCAAAAAATGAAATGGAATCTAAAATTGCTAATTTGTCAAAAAAATCTGACCAAGAGTTGCTTAAATTAGCGGAATCGTATACAAGATTTAGTTATCCAAGTATAGAAAATACTACATTAGCACAAGCTGATTTGAGCAAAATTATTAAGATTTTGCCTAAGACTTTTGAATTTAGTCAATACAAGGCTGTTAAAAACGAAGAAACTAATGACATTACCTTTATATATCGACTACAAAAGAAAAATACCAATATAAGACATGAAAAAAATAAATTTTTCATTCTAACTGGATGAAAAAAAGGTATGAATCAAATAAACAAAGAATTAGAAGAAAAAACAAAATTAGATGAGAACCTTACAAAGTTAAAGATAAGATTTAATAATGAAAAGGCTTATCAAAACGTACTTACGAATGTATCAATTAATAATTTTGAAAATAAGCCTAACTTTGTTGTTTCGGAATATGATAAAAATTTGTATAATTTTGAACTTTCTAATCTAGTTAAGGTATCTGATAATGAATATAAAATTGATATTCTATTATATTCAAATACAGACAAAAAAATAAGTAAAAAGATAACCAAAACAATTGATAAAGAAAGATATGCGCATCCTTCTTCTATTAATCCTCATAATTTAACACAAGAAAAGCAAAAAGAATTTTTAGTTGCACAACTTAAGAATGTTCTTGTTTATCCTTATTATTCAAAAGATAAAACATTTATCGAAAAGGGCGATTATGCAAAATTAACTAATAAATCTTATTGATTAACAACAAAGAATCATCAATTACAATATGTTTTTAAAGATATAAAAGAAGAAAACGATATTAAAAAAATAACTATCGAAGTTTCCTTTGCCGATTGAAGCAAAAGCCCTATGATTTCATATGACGTGCAATTTGATTTGAATAAATTAGGCATTGAAGAATTAAATAATATAAGAAAGCAAAAAGGCCAAGAACCCCTTGAAGATATTCAAGCTCCAACTAATACCATTGAAAATAAACAATATAAACAAATAAAATTAGTCGATTTTAAGGAAACACCTTCTGATGAATATCTAACTAGTGATAATGGTTTTAAAAGAATTCATGATAAGGCTTTGAAGAATCTTAAATCAAAAGAATTAGTTTTAATAAATAATGAAATTAAAGAAAAAATTTTAAAAGATGGTAAAGAATTTATAGCAGCCCAACATTTTGAATTTAACAAAAATACTTATCAAATTGATTCGGAATTATTCTTTTACAATTACACCCAAACCTTTATTGATACACAAAATGTTTTAATATTCTCAAAACCAATTATTGAAAACAATAAAATTAAATCAATAAAAGTAAGTTTGGGTAGCTTAACTGATGTTCTGAATAAGGATTATGCAAGAATAAGCTCAACAAGAGTTAAAATTAACGATGAAAAAACAGCAGAAGAGGATATAAAAAGACTTCAATTAACTGAAGAAATAAAAGCAAGAGGTTTTGATAAAAAACTTAAATATAATGGTAGTTTTACCAAGGAAAATTTTGACCTTAAAAATTTAGTTTATGATGAAATAAATATACCTGAAGGATTTGAAATAATTAAACCTACAAAATTCGAGGTTAAGACCAAAAATTCTAAGACAAAAATTTCTGTAATTGTTCGATACAAAAAAAATAATGTTGAATCCTTTGCTTTTGTTACTGTATTTGAAGTTAATTAGCATAAATTTTATTGGAAATAAGTAATCTAAAAATTTATATAAATAAAATTCTAGGTTTTTACTACCTAGATTTTTATTTATAGTTTATAAACACAAAAGTAAAAAAAGTCTTAATTTTGAGCCGTGTTGATTTTATTAGAGACTAGAAATTATTTTTTGCAATATGTTAAAAAACACTTATTTTTTTAGATACATAATTAATTTTGTTTCTAATTATTCTAATAATTGGATAAACTGCAAATATAGCAAATGTATAAATTGGTATTTCAACTAAACTCTTAAATATGATAGGTACCATAAAGAAGAAGTAATATTCACTATGTTTTCATGTCCCGCTTCGGAAACGGTTATGATAGTTAATGTATGCATACGGACCTCATAATCATCTAGTTATGATTAGTATTCCAAATACAGTTAATAAAATATTGAATAATAGAAACATTGCATATTTAACGTGGACATTTCTTGTTACTAAATATGTTATTAAGAATGCTTCCGATATTATTCATATAGATGCTATTCCAAATGTAGATATGCCTATAACAGCGTTGATTGATAGTTTTCTTTTTCTTTTTAGAGACCCCTCACTAATTGGTAGGGAATTATATTCTTTTAGTAGGATTAAAATAAAAATTGTTGTAATAATGGTTAGAAAAATAAAACCAATTGCTCATGTTGCAGTTTCGTTTTTTTTATTTAATCCTCTCATAAAATATCCAGCAAGAAAAGCTATTAAAATAGGGACAATCGCATACTCAGGCATCCATGTTGATATTCCAAAGATCAGTTGATTAATCGTATCACATAATAAACCAATAATTGCCCCTTTTCAAGGCCCAAGCGCAAGACCAAAAATAATAAAAACTGCATATGTTATTGAAATGTTAAAAGCACCAATAAATACAAATTTTTCTATGGCTGCGGACACCATATATAATGATAATAATAGACCAAAAAGTGCTATTTCAAAAATTGAAAACCGATAGGTTTTAGTTTTGATATTTCTATGTATATCTTGAACTCAATTTATAAAGAAAGCACATACCCCCTTAATCATGATTTTTAAGATTAATTAATTATAGCAAATCAAATATAGAAATTAAGCTAATAAATTATAAATATGTATTTGCTGACTATAATTTGAATTATAAAAAGTAAACAAAATAATTATTGAATAATTTTTATAAAGAGCTAAATTTTGCTCATAATTTTAAATTATTTTAGGCAATTCGAATATTTGTACTATTTTTTAAATATTAAAATAATTGTAAATTTCATTTTTTAATGACTAATATATGTTTTATATTAATTTTAAAATCATAATGGAGGACGGCATTGAAGAAATCAAGTAAAATTTTGCTAACCATAGCTAGTTTATCAATATCAACGGTAGCCGCTTGTTCAGTAATATCATGTAGTAATTTGAACCCTATACAATCAGAAGTGGATATAAATAAAAAGTTAAAAGAAGATGAGACTAAAAAACCTAAAATCAATAAAATAAAGGAATTGAAAGAAAAAGAATTGGAAGAGTCCAAAAAATGAAACATCTAATGGTAAAACCTTAACACCTCAAGGAGATCGAATAAAACAAGAAGAAGATTCAACTAAAAAAGAACAGGAAATTGATAATTCCCAAAATTTGGGAGAATTTAATGATGAAGAATCTTTAAAATCTAAAAACAATGATAAAAATGATCAAGTTAACGACAGCGAAGATATGGATGATAAAGAATTCGATCCAAATAACCCCGAAGATAGCGAAGAAGAACTTAGCGATTCTGAATCTATTGAAGATGTGAATGATAAAAATGATGGTGATGATCTAGGCGATCTAATTATTGAAGATAGTAATGAAGAAGGTGATTTTGAGGATGCTAAAACAGGAATTAGTGAACAAGATTCAGCAACACCAAATGTTGTCCCAAGGGTCGCAAAAATAGTAGAAGAAATCAAAGAAAATGAAGAAATGATTACGCAAAAAAAGTAATCAACTTCAAATTATTTCTAAATCAGAATTGAATGATTTAAATGAAATAATAGAGGACGCAAAAGAACAAATTGCTAATCTATCTGAAAATAAGGCAGATGTTGATAATGCTAGCGAATATGAAACATTAATAAAGGAATATGAAGATTTAAAAACAAAGAACGAACAAAGAAAAACAAAAGTCGAAGAATTATTAAACTACAAGCCAGATAAGTCTGAATTTCCTAGTCAAATAGCTGAATTGGAACAAGAAAAAACTGATGCTAATACTCAAGTCGAACAAATTAAAATGGATTTACAAGAAAAAATAATCGATAAGAAAAATGCGGAAGAATTAATTAAAATTTTTGAAAAAAATGAAATAGAAATAGATGAGAGAATAGATTTATATAAACGTTTATCGGTAGCTAATTTGGTAATTAAGTATATTGATAATCAAATAGAGGGCCTAATGAAGAATAAAACAATTAGTTCCACAAATGATGATAGTAATGAAACATTATCCATGGAATTGAAGCAAAAGAAGGATAATCTTTATAGATTAAGAGAGAAAATAAAAGATCTAATTGCGAAGGTATTTCAGGAAGAAATAGAGATTTCTAAATATTTATAAGCAAAAAATATAAATATAGGCAAAATGATAATATAAGGTAGTTATATATACTATCCTATTTTTTTATCTTATTTTTTAATGCTTTTAGAACAAAACTAAAAAGCATATTTTATTATGACAAAAATAAATCTATTGTTTTTTGTTGAAAAATTTTCCAAAAAAAAAAAAAATGGTTTAATTTTTTTTATCTAAAAATTGCATTAAGGAGATATTATGAAAAAATCTAACAAAATTTTATTAACATTAACTAGCATTTCCTTGCCTTTTATAGCAGCTGCAACTGTTATTTCATGTAGTACAAACAATGATAAAAAACCTAATGATTCTAAAATAGATGATCAAAAGAAACTAGATGATCCTAAAAAGAAGGAAGAAGGCAAAGAACAAGAAAAGAAACCAGAATCAGAAATTAAGAACCAACATAAAAATGGTGAAGGTAAAAATAAATCTGAAACCGGTAAAATAAATGATGCAGATGTCCCTTCATCTTTTGAATTGTTGGGATATGATAGAGAAGATGTTAAGCTAGAAGATTTTAATCGTCAAATTTTTGGAACACCAGATGTACCAAAAGATCATCAAACACCTCCAGCATATGAGTTATTAAACTTCGGCTCGTCAGATATAAGTTATGATGATTTTGATAGACAAATTAATGGATCAATGGTAGTTAATCCTAAAGCACAAAAAATACAAAATGAAATTAAGGTTAATGAAGAAAAAATTGATAAAAAAACCGTTGAACTTGAAACTATTTCTAAATCAGAATTGAATGATTTGGAAGCAGTTATTGAGGATGCAGACGAGCAAATTGATAATTTAACTCAAAGCAAAGCCGACGATGCTGATAATGCTAAGGAATACGAAGCATTAATAAAGGAATATGAAGATTTAAAAACAAAGAGCAAACAAAAAAAAGAAGAATTATTCAATTATAAGGAAAATAACTCTAAGTTTTCTAATCAAATAGTCGAATTAGAACAAGAAAAAACCGACGCTGATTCCCAAATTGTTGAGTTAAAAAAACTATTAAATGATAATGAATTCAATAATAAAAATATTAATGATTTAATTAAAGTCTTTGAAAAAAATAAACAAGAAATTGATAAAAGAATTAATATATATAAACGCCTTTCAATAGCTAATGCCATAGCAGAAGATATCAAGAAGGAAATAGGGGAATTAGAAAAAACTACTGTTAAACATCCTGAAGATGAAGAATTAAAAACACAATTAAATAATAAAATGAAAACTTTAAATAAATTAAGTGAAGAAATTGAAGATTTAATTGCAAAGGTATTTCAAAAGGAAATAGAACTTGAACTAAATTTGTAGGTAGCACAAAAAAATTTTAATAAGATGATTTTGTAGTCATCTTATTTTTTATATTAATGGCTTAAACCAAGTAGACTTAATTGATAAAACTAAGAATAACTTTTATTTATAAAAACAGATTTTTTTGATATTTTGTTGATAAATTTCACAAAAAAAAAAAAAAAACTATGGTGTAATTTAGTAAATTGATAAACATTTTAAGGGGAAATTTATGAAAAAATCTAACAAAATTTTATTAACATTAGCAAGCATTTCAATACCTTTTATAACAGCTGCAACTGTTATTTCTTGCAGTTCAAATAATGATAATAAACCTAGCAATCCTAAAATAGATGATCAAAAGAAACCACAAGATCCTAAAAAGAAAGAAGAAAGCAAAGAACAAGAAAAGAAACCAGAAGATTCTAAAAAGAAAGAAGAAAGCAAAGAACAAGAAAAGAAACCAGAAATTAAACATTTAGGAAAAACCCTTCCAGAAGGCAGAACAGAAGATGAGGACACTAAAGACACTGTTGTATCACCATCTCTTCCAGAAGTTACACCTGACCCTAAAGAAGATGAGTTGTTAAGCAACTTGACAGATGAAGAAATAGAAGAAATGTTTAAAATAGAATCATTACAAAAAAGTTTACAAGAGATTGAAAAACAAATCAAAGAAGAGGATTTAATTAAACTTTTTAATTCTCTTAAAGAAAAGGGTTTAATCAAAACACCTGATACTAAAAAAGATGATATAACACCAAAAATTAGTCCAAAAGCACAAGAAATACAAAATGAAATTAAGGTTAACGAAGATGAAATCGATAAAAAAACCGTTGAACTTGAAACTATTTCTAAATCAGAATTGGATGATTTAAAAGCAGCTATTGAAGATGCAGAAGAACAAATTGAGAATCTAACTCAAAGTAAGGTTGACGATCCTGATAATGCTCAGGAATACGAAGAACTAAAAAAAGAATATGAAGATTTAAAAACAGAGAGTCAACAAAGAAAGCAAAAAGTTGAAGAATTATTAAACTACAAGGCAGATAAATCTGAGTTTCCTAATCAATTAGCAGAATTAGAGCAAGAAAGAACTGATGTGATTGCTCAAATTGAACAAATTAAAATGGATTTGCAAGAAGAAATAATTGATAAAAAAAATGCGGAAGAATTAATTAAAATTTTCGAAGAAAATAAGAGCGAAATAAATAAGAGAATAGATTTGTATAAGAAACTATCGGTGTCTAATTTGATAATTGAGGATATTGATAACCAAATAGCAGAATTGATGAAAAAACCTGATCCTTTAGCTAAAGAAAAACTAGAAAAATTGAATAAAAAGAAGGACCTTTTGTATAAATTAAGAAAGGAAATTAAAGAATTAATTGATAAAATTTCTCAAGAACAATTACAACTTGAAAAATACTTATAATGATTACTGAATTTAATAAGATGATTTAATAATCATCTTATTTTATTATTTATATTTTTTTAATATTACTAAGATCTAATAAAAATAGAGTTTTACATTTTAGAAATAAATGAATAGAAAATTAAATTTTAATATTTTTAAATAAATAACAATTTTAATAAAGTAGATACACTTTGCAAAAAAAAAAAAAAACTATGGTATATATTATATTGAAAAGCACATTAATTAAAAAGGGGAAAATATGAAAAGATCTAGTAGAATCTTGTTGTCACTAGCTAGTTTGTCTGTTCCATTTTTCACAACAATAGTTGTAATGTCATGTAGTAAAGGCATAACTAATAAGCTAGAAAAAATGACTGATAAAAAAGACAAGCAAATTAGCGATGCGAAAGGTTTAGAAAAAAATACCGATAGCCCAAAACCTGAAACTCCTGAGGGAACAATGCCGAATATCGAGGGTAATAATTCAAGTGAAAATAGTCCCGAAACAAGCCCTGAAATAAAAAAACCAGATATACATGAAGATGAATCTAAAACGGATGAAAATGATGGTGATGATCCTAGTGATAAGGATTTTGATCCTAATAATCCCGATGCCAGTGATAGCGAAGAATCAGATGATTCTGGATCTAATCAAGATAATTCACAAGGCAATGATAATGAAGGCAATAATGAATCCAATAATGCAAATAAGGATGATGCGAAAGACATGATTAAGCCTAATCCTGAAGCAGAAAAATTAGAAAAGAAAATTAATGAAAATGAAAAAATAATTGATCAAAAGAGCCAAGAACTAAAAAATGTTATTAATCAGGAATTAGATGAATTAAATAACGAAATTAGTGAAGCGAATGAACAAATTAAAAATCTTAATGAAGAAAAAGAATTTGATAAAGAAAATGAATCTGTTTTTCAAGAGTTGATAAAAGAATTTGAGGAAATAAAAAAGAATGATGAACAAAGAAAATCAGAAGTTATTAAACTTTTAACTTATAATCCAAATTATTCTGAATCTCGTCAGGAAATAATGGAACTTGAAGATGAAAAAGAAAATATAGATACACAAATCATGCAACTTATGGAATTAAAGAAGGAGGAACAAAATAATTCCTTTGATATTGATAATTTAATTAAGACATTTGAAGAATATAAGAAACAAATAGATAAAAGAATAGCGCTTTTTAAGGATTTATCGCTTGCTATTTCTGTTATAATGAATATTGATGACCAATTAGAACAAATAATGAAAAAAAACAGTAAAAATAGCGAAGATATGGAGCTAAGTTTAGAATTAAATAATAGAAAAACTAAACTTACTACTTTAAGAGAACAAATAAAAGATTTACTTGCCAATATTTTTCAACAAGAAGAACAATTATCTTTAATTCAGTAAATAGCACTAATGGTAAAAATATAGTTCATAAGAAAATCATCATTTTCAAGGAGGTTTTTCCAAATTGAAGCATAAAAAATCAACATTATTTACTTTTGAGATTATATCAGTAATTTCTATACCAGCAATTGTTTTGTCATGTCAAAAAATAGATGACATAAAACCAAAACCTCAACCTGAACCAGAACCAGTACCAAAACCTACTCCTGTCCCACCTGATCTAAAGCCAACCCCGCCTCATAAACCGCAAAAAACATTGGGTAATGATAGGACACAGCAAATCAAAGGAACAGAACTGGGCAAATTTTTACACAACGAGGAGGTTGTGGAATCTCTGTTTTTAAAGGATGTAAGTCCTAACTTTGCAAAATTTATTCACTATGTTAATCAAAAAGATGGTGTTGATAGCTGATGGTATGCTCATAATGATAATGAAGAAGGATGATTTGATATCAATAAGGAATTTACTCGTGGCGATAACTTTTTATGTGGTGCTATTGTAGTGGTTAATTCTTTACATTATTGAATTAAACAAAATAGGCAATATTTAGATAAATATTTACTAGATCCTAGAAAGGGAGTAATTTCATTTAAAAACTCATTGCAGGATATTACAATTGATTTTCGCAACTTGAATACCTTTGTTAATCATATAGGAAATGATGGAATTCGAACTACAAGAGAAAATAGCGTACTTTTTGAATGAATTAAAAAAGATTATGGTGGTAATGTTGATAAAAGAACTGGGAAGGGCTTTGTTACACCATTTAAATTATTTGATGAATTAATAAATGGTTATCCGTACTTTCGCATCGGACCGAAATCGCAACAGTTAAATAATCCAAATAATTGGAGTCTTAAAGCTAACTGAAAAGGATTTTTTAAAGATGTGTTTGAAAGTAATATTTTATCAAATAGATGGTCATTTAGAAATGCACATAGTGCAAAGAATCTAAGTGAAAGATTAAGAAATGAAATAATATCAAATAAGGCACTTGCTATCTCTCATACCTATGGTTCAGTTGTTGTTAATCATATTGTTAATGTTTGGGGAGCTGATTTTGATAAAGACGGGATAGTTAAGGCCCTTTATGTAACTGACTCAGATGATCAGGAAGCCTTCTTTGAACAAGACGGAATTAAAAAACGTCTTGGTATTAAGAGATACAAGGTGAATTTTGATACTCAAAAGGGGAAAGTTTTTATCGGTGCTAAAAAAGAAAATATAGCTGAGGCATTAGATATTTACACTTTTAGTTTAGGAACCACATATTGAGAGCAATACTTTAAGAATTTATCTAAAAATAAGCAATAAAATTTGGGTTATTAATAAAAACCCGATTTTTTTTCTATGCTTCAAAATGCTTTTTGAGAAAATTTTTTTCAAAAGATGCAAAAAAAAAAAAAAACTATGGTATAAATTATATTGAATGGAGCAACAAACATCGGCTCGTTTATTATGTTTTTTGCTTTGTTAAACTAATTTTAAATGAGGTATTCAATATTGAGCAAAAGGAAGTTGTTTTTATTAACTTTAGGCATTATTCCGACTTTATCTATGTCGTCTGTTGTTTTATCATGTCAAAATAGAAATGTTATGGAGCCATCCCCTAAACCAGATTCTGAACAACCACATAATAATACACATATGCATAATCCTAATGAAAATAATGTTGAGGAAGGAATCAATGATTCAAAACCTTTAACTCCTCCGCATAAAAAGAAAAAAGAAGAAAAAAATCCGCAAATTATCCTGGATCCAACTATTAAAAATAAAGGCAACAATACTAATGTTATTCCGCAAATTAAATTAGGCCCCTCTATAAAAAAGAATAAAGAAAATAATATAATTCCACAAATACCGCTCGGACCATCAATTAATAATAAAGCAGATGAACCAAAGAAAATTCCGCAGTTAGAATTAATTCCTGCCCCAAAGTCAGAAGTCCCAAATTTACCAAAAATTCCTTCACCAAACGATAAAACACAACAACTATTGAATACTCCGTTAGGTGATTTTCTAAAAAGTGAAGGTGTAGTTGAAACTTTATTTTTAAAGGGTGTAAATCCTAATTTTAGTAAATTTTTCCATTATATTAACGCAAGCGACGATATCGATAGCTGATGATACGCTCACAATGATAATGAAGAAGGATGATTTGATATCAATAAAGATTTTGACCGTGGTGATAATTTACTTTGTGCTGCAGTAGTTGCAGCAAATGCTATTCACTATTGAAGCATACAAAACAAGGACTATATTAATAAGTATTTAAATGATCCACAAAAAGGAATAATAGGAAAAAATAATGAAATAGATTTTCGCGAAATTAATAAGTTTCTTGAGGCTAATAATGATAATATAAAAACAAAAACAGAACATAGTCAATTATTTGAAATTTTTAAGAAACTTTATGTCGGGCGCACTGTTTGGCCAGATAAAATTTTTGATACTTATATAAATGGTTATGGTTATTCTAATAGGCAACAACGCAACCAAGAAATTAATTATGAAAAAGGTAAATCTGGATTTCTTGGGTTCTTTAAGGACGTTTTTGGTAAACACTTATTAACGGACCGTTGACATTTTGGTTATGGCGCTTACGCAAAACCACTCTCAGATAGACTTAGACGAGAAATTGAAGCTAATAAGGCTATTGGTATATCTCATACATATGGTAGCGTTTCAATTAATCACATTATAAATGTTTGGGGAGCTGATTTTGATAAAGACGGGATAATAAAGGCTCTTTATGTAACTGATTCAGACGATCCGAGATTTTCATTTGAACAGGAAGGCGTTAGAAAACGTCTTGGTATTAAAAGATATAGAGTTGATTTTAACGCTGCCGATGGAAAGGTATATATTGGAGCAAGAAAAGAAAATATAACGCAAGCACTAGATATATATAGTTTTGGGTTAGGCGTTAACTATTGGGAAGATTATTTTAATAATCAATCTAAAAATAAGTCATAAAAAATTCAGATTAAAAGGATCTGAATTTTTTTATTATTTTGGTATCGTAGATAATTTTGTGTAATTACTATTCTCAAATCACTTACTAAAAAGTAAGCCAGAGATTAATTTACACAAAATTTTTTTATAATACCCCTATTTATGTTATTTTGATACTAGTTCTGATATTGTTTTAACCATTGCAAACATTGGTTTTTCATTAATATCACATGTCCCGGCTATATCAAAGTGTATATATTCTATATCGTTGGTAAATTCTTTTAAAAACATCGCCGCTGAAGAAGAACCAGCATTTCCGGTAAAATCTGTATTTTTTAGATCCGCAACAATTGAACCTTTAATATATTCAGCATATTCATCATCAAGTGGCATTCTTCACACTAATTCATGTTGAATTTTTGCGGCATTTTTTGTATCTTCTCAACCCTTTTTAGTTGTTGATCATACCCCGGTGTATGTGTCGCCTAAAGCCATAATCATTGCTCCAGTTAAGGTCGCAACATCAATTAATCTTGTAGCTTTTAGTTTTGTTGCACCATAGTATAAACCATCAGCCATAACTAAACGACCTTCGGCATCAGTATTATTTACCTCAACAGTCTTTCCGCTCATTGAAGTTCAAACTGAATCAGGAAGTGAGGCGTCACCATTAACTCTATTATCGGTAATGCACATGATAGCTGCTACATTAGTTTTTGGTTTAGTTTGAGCAATTATTTTCATAACGGCAGCTACAACAGCAGATCCGCCCATATCATATTTCATTCCATTCATATGGCGACCGGTTTTAATATTGTAACCACCCGAGTCGAATGTAATACCTTTACCAACCAAAACGGTTTTTTCTTTTGATAATTCGTTACCATTATATTCTATAATAACAACACGTGGCTCGTAAATTGAACCTCTATTAACTGATAGTAGCAGACCCATGTTTAGATTTTCAATTTGTTTTTTGTTTAAAACTGTTATTTTTAGATTTTGATATTGGCTTAGTTCCTCTTGTGCAATTATTGCTAGTTGTTCAGAGTTTAGTTCATTAGGGGGTGTAACACCTAAATTTCTTGCTCAATTTAGTGCTTCAGATAGAATCACCGCCTTGTTAAAGTGGGCTATTAAATCGCTTGTAGGATTTTGCAAATATAGTGAAAGATTGTTATGATTTTCTTTTTTATAGATGGTTTTTTTATTATAAAGTTTGGCTGCTGAAAAATTTATTCCTTTTGTAAATGCATCAACAGTGTCATAGATACATATTTTGTTATCAACAGGAAATGTAGCGACATCGATTTGATAATTTCTTGCAGCATTTGTAGCTAATGATTTAGCAAAATCAAAAATATTATTATAATTGATTTTTTCTCTTTCTCCCATGTAAACATAAGCAACATTTTCGCTAAGAAATTCTGTAATTGTAAAATCCTTTTCGACAAGATTTTTTGGTAATTTATCACCCTTAAAGACTGCTTTTAACAATAGAAAATCATTACGTTTTTCATCAATTTTTTTAATTAGTTCCATAGTTTTAAATTACCTTTCTATTTTTGCTTTTCAGCTAGTTCAACTAATGTTGAAACTAGGATCCCCAAGCCCATATTTTTTGCATCAGCAGTTCCGGCAACATCACAGTGAATAAAATCAACTTTGTTTGCAAATTCATTCAAAAACATCGCAGCAGAATTGGAATCAGCCTTTGATGAATTATTGTAATTATTTAAATCAGCAATTAGTGATGACTTATTGGTTTTATGAAATTCTTCATGCATTGGAAGTCTTCAAACTTTTTCATGAGCTATCTCTGCTGCTTCCTCAAATTCTTCTCATCTTTTGTCACATGAAGAATAAATACCTGAGTATGTTTTTCCTAGTGCCCTTAACATTGCACCAGTTAGAGTTGCTACATCAACAATCAAAGAAGCATTTAGCTTTGTGGCACCATAGTAAATTCCGTCAGCTAAAACTAAGCGTCCTTCAGCATCTGTATCAGTAATTTCGACAGTCTTTCCACTCATTGATTTAATAACAGATTCAGGTAGAGTTCCATGGGTATCGATAGCATTATCGGTTAGCATCATGATTGCAGCTACATTTGCCTTTATTTTTAGCTGTGCAATTGATTTTAGCGCGTAGGCTACGATGGCAGAACCTGACATATCAAATTTCATCCCATCCATATGGTAACCCTTGGTGTTATATCCACCTGTATCAAAGGTTATACCTTTACCAACATAGACAAATTTTTCTTTGCTATTTGGATTTCCGTTGTATTCGGCAATAACAACTCTTGGCTCATATGAAGAACCAGCATTAACAGCTAACATTAGACCCATTCCTAGTTCTTTAATTTCAGCCTTATTTAATACTTTAACCGATAATCCTTCAACTCCATCGAAATCCTTTTTAACTTCATCAGCGATTCACTCACTTGTCGCTATGTTAGGTGGTGTGATTTGCAGATTACGTGTTTTTGAAACATTTTTGGAAATTATCGTTAATTTTTCAATATATTCAGCATAACTATTTTCTTCAAGAAAAAGTGTTAGTTTAATTTCGTTTTTTTCTTCTTCATTCTTATTTTCACATTTTTGTTTAGCAGAATATAATTTTGCTCCGTGAAATTCCATTCTTGTTATAAACGCTCTTAAAACTTCCTTAACAGTCAAAAAAGGAAGATTTGCAAATGATAAAACATCAATCTGATAACTTCTACGTTTTACATTGATAATATGATCAACCACTTTTATAAAACCGTAGTAATCCTTAATGTCTTTTGAAACATAAATATAAGCAATATTTTTATCAAAGTTTTCGCTAATAAACAAATGATTTTTTGCTACGCAAGAACAAAATTCTTGTCCCTCATAAGCAACTTTTAATAACATATTTTCATTACGTTTTGTTTCGCAATTCGATATCATAAAGTCTCCTTATTAATAAAAAAATACTATTTACATAATAGTATTCTTAAATTATAATCATTTTTAGTTTAAATATATTATTTTGTACTTCAATCAATTTCATTCTTTCCTAGCGATATAAGTTTTTCATTTATTCTTTTAAATATATTACTATTAAAGAAACCCCGCCAACAAGATAGAGGTGAAGGGTGCGCCGTTTTAAATATATATTCTTCCTTAATATTTAGAGTTTTAATAAAGTTTTGAGCATCGATTCCCATGTCTAGAAATAAAATCCCATCATAATATGAAAGAATTTCTCTTATAAGATTTAAGTTAAATATTTCTCAACCTTGATTTTTGTGAGCTTGTGTTTTGTTTTTGAGTGTTGTTAATATTGTATTTAATAATAAGACGCCTTGATTTTTTCAATTTGTAAGATCATTGCTATTAAACTTAATTTGAGGATAGGAATTTTTGATTTCCTTAAAAATATTTTTCAAGGACGCAGGCGTTATTTTATTTTTTGAAGAAAAACAAAGCCCGTCGGCATTATCATTTGTAGGATAAGGGTCCTGTCCTAAAATAATGAGTTTTATATTACTAAAATCAAAATTTGTAAAAGCGTTAAAAACATTATTTTTTGATGGTACTAGATCTTCATTTTTTAATATAATTTCAATCTTTTTTCAATATTCTTGTTCTTTTTGCTTAGCAAGAAAATTTTCAAAATTAAAATTCATGTTTAACTTTTTTCTTGCCTTCATATTGGTATTCAATTGGATATAAATAACCATCTGAAAACTTTATTTTTATTGGTGTTTGGATTTTGTTTTTTGTCGCGCGATAAATTTTTAACCTTTTATTATTAATAATTATGAAAGCGCCTGGCTGATCATTGAATGCCCTTATTTTATTTAGTGCTTCTTGACAGGTTAATGTTTCAAAAATTTCAGCTTCCTCATTTTGAATTTTAGGAGCAAATGTTACTAGATTTTCATCTTGAATTTTTCTTGTGAAATCATTATTGTAAATTTGTTGCAACCAATTACCAATTACTTTTGAAGTTTCTAAGCCTAGTCTATCAAATAGTTCAATAGCGCTGTCTTGTTCTGATATTTCAATTTCTAATGTTTTTAAGATATCACCTGCATCCATTTTATCAATCATTTCAATCAAAGAGATTCCGGCCTTATTATCATTGTTTAAAAGTGTATATTGTATCGGCGAAGCTCCACGGTATTTCTCCAATAAACTGCCATGAACATTTAAAGGTAGTTTATTTGGTAATTTTAAAATGCTGTTTGGAATAAATTGCCCGAATGATGCTGTGATAAAAAAGTCAAAGTCAATTGCTTTTAGTTCTTCATAGATATCTTTGATTTTTTCTGGTTGGTAGAGTTTAATATTGAATTCATTAGCAAGTTGCGCAATTGGGGTTTGTAATACATTTTTGTTTCTATCGAATTTTTTGTTTGGCTGGCTAATTAGACAAGAGACTTCAAAACGTTCATCTTTTATTAATGACTTAAATATTGTTTTTGAAAATTCAGCAGTTCCAGCTAAAACTAATCTAATTTTTTTCATAAAAAAAATTATACTTGATATCCTAAATAAAAATAAAAGCTAACAAAAGTTAGCTTAATAGTTTTTAATTGTATAGTAATATTTTTTTGTTTCATTATTTTGGTTGATGCTAAAAAGTTCATATTGTAAATTATTTATAAAATTTGATCTGTTATTTCGATATGTTGTGGTGCGGCGCTTATTATTTTTAAATCTAGCATAGAATTTTTTGCCGCTATTATTTCATACATTATCATTTAATAATGAAATAATTTCCTTATTATCCTTTTTATTCAGGTCATATGTGCCGTTGTTATCAAGGTCAACTCATAATTTAACATCAAACTTCTTATTTTTAAATTTCTTATTAAGAATATTCCTATCTATATTTTTAGCAAAATATGAAACATATTGATATTTGTCTTTAAATAACTTTGGATATACTCATGATTCATCATAGTAATCTTTTTGTTTGTTATCTTTGATATTAAAATAGTATATAGAATTTCAGACCTTTTTCGTTGTAAGATTATAATTTTGCAATTTATAATCAATTTCCAGAGTATTATTGTTATCATTTAGGTCTACAAAAATTAGTTTAGATTTGATACGATTATTTTTCTTTTGTTCAATAATTTTTTGTGGTAATTCAAAATACCCGCCTAGATTAATATTCTTTGAATCGTTATTTTGAATATTATAATTTGCAAAACTTATAAGTTCTCCTCAACCCATTAGGTCAACATAAGCTTTGAACAAACCTTTATGGTGCGAGTTACCAACATTTGCAAATGGACGCTCATATTCATTTGTTCTAATATTATAAATACTTGAACGGAAGTTTTCTAGTTGGTCTTTAAAAACTCAATTGGATGCAAATGTAGCTAATTCATTTGAATTTGAAAAATTACCTTTTCTCAAGATAGCGATATTTTTTAGGATATCATCACCAGCAGCATTAAAAATTAATTCACCAGTTCGATTGTTTTTTCTAAAATAAAAATAGTTTTCAAATTGGCTTCGATTAGAGTTATAAAACCAAGCATTTGGCCCTAGTGAAAGCTTAATTATTTCTCTTGGTACAAGCTCAGTAAATGAGAAAAGATATCTTATTGATTGCAAATTAGTTGGTTCAATGAAAGAAACATTTTGATATTTATTATTATTGAAATAAAACCTTCTAGAATCAAGCGGTTCATATTTTTTAGCCTCAAGAGGTGTTATTTTAACGTTTGCTATCCTAAAAAGTTCATTGGCACTATAAAACTTGTAAACTGGTAATTGGTCTTGGTCATGCAGAAAATCTTGACTATTTCTTAATAAAAGTTTATTATCTCTTGTGTTATCATAGTTTAAATTTTTACGAAATTCATTCAAAAATTTAGCATTATTTGTTTCTATATGATAATAGTTGTGATCACCCTCATATTCAATAAGATCACTATTTGCAAGTTCATCACCCCTTTTTATTGATTTATTATACATATTATCAATATGATGAGTGTATTCATGCATTAGAGTACCAAAAATAATTTCAATTCTTTTTTCTACTGGTTGATTCAAAAGTTTTAGATTGTTTTCAACTATTTTATTTACAAAGATGTACATTTCGCGATTTGCAGGAAAATAAGCCCCGTTAGTTCGATCTTCTTGCAATTCATCATTTGGCACATTTATATTGATTCTTTTAATTGCGTTTATTTCTGGACCATAAAGTGCCCTTTGTTTAAACATTTTATTTAGTAAAAGCATTCCTTTTTTTCCTAGATAATAGACAGGTTCTCCGTTTGGTGTTCTAGCAATTGGTTTTTCGACAAAACTTAAATTTCCCACTTTAAAATTTGGATTAAGTTCTCTTGATGAATTACTTGTTTTTCTATTAAAAATAAGAGCATCATCGCTTGTTCTTATTTCAAAAGGGATATTATCTTCGTTTAATGATGTTTTGCTTAAATCATTTTCTGAATTTCGCAACGGAACAATCCCCTCATCAATAACGCCACCATCTAATTTCTCAAAAACTGCTTTATAACCAAAATAACCAGCCGTGGCAATAAAACCTGCTGATATAGCAAAAATTGATAAACCTAGTAGAAATTTTTTTCCACTAGGTTTTTTCTTTTTTTCTTCTAACATAAGCCTCCAGTTTTTGAATATTATATTTTTTTAAGGCATTTAATAAATCAATATTAAATATTTTACTCTTATTTTAAAGTTATTATAATTATTAGTATGTTAAGAATTATAGCCGGAAAATACCGTTCAAGATTATTAAAACAACCTTCCTCTAAAACAACAAGGCCAACAACCGATAGAGCAAAAGAGGGCATTTTTTCTTCAATTCAATTTAATATTGAAGGTCGAGAGTTTCTAGATTTGTTTTCTGGATCTGGTTCATTTTGTCTTGAAGCCTTATCTCGTGGAGCAAAAAATGCCACATGTGTTGAAAAAGACTACGAAGCATATAAAATAATTATTGAGAATAAAAATAGTCTTAAAGAAAGCAATTTGTTAATTATTAATACTGATGCATTATCTTTTTTGTCCAAAAATAAGGATAAAAAATATGACTTTGTTTATTTAGACCCACCCTTTAGGGAAAAAGAATTGCTTGTTAAATGCATTGATATATTAGCTTTAAATAATATGATAAATTCTAATGGAAAGATTATTATTGAAACTGATTGGAATAATTTCACATATAAAAATAATCATTATGAGGTAGTAAAACAAAAGAAGTATGGAAAAATTTTTATTTACTTTATTGAAAACATAAAGTAAATATTTTTTATATAATTAATTATTAATATAATTAATATTCTAATAGTACTTTAAATATTCTGAAATAAAAAAGATGAAGGAGAAAGCATGGAGAAAAAATTAATTATTTTTACCGGACCTTCTGGTGTTGGGAAGGGCACAATTGAAAAATATTTGTTTGATAATAAGGACTTAAAATTAAAATTATCGGTTTCAATTACTACCCGCGAGCCAAGAGAAGGCGAAGTTGATGGTATTCATTATTATTTTGTTCCAATTGATACATTTGAAACATTTATTAAGGAAGATAAGGTTTTAGAATATTCAAAGCATTTTGATAATTATTATGGAACACTAAATTCAGAAGTGGCAAATATTTGTGCCTCAGGAAAAATCCCATTTTTAGAAATCGAAACTAATGGTGCCTTGCAAATTATTAACAAGTATCGTAAAGAAGGTAGAGAAGGTGAAATATGTTCAATATTCTTAATGCCTCCATCATTAACAGAATTGGAAAGAAGAATTGAAAATAGAAATACTGAAACATATGACCTTATTTTAAAAAGATTAGATAAAGCAAGAGAAGAAATAATTCTTTCTTCGATTTTTCAACATGTTGTTATTAATAATTCAATTGAAGAAACCGCTAATAAAGTTAAGGAAATTATCAAACAAAATTTTTCTCACATTATTGATGTAAAACAAAAAGCAGAACCTGGTAGAAAGGCTTAAAAAAAGTAGAAAAATGAAATATGTTATTAAAACTGATAAAGGAAAATATCGTAACGAGAACCAGGATTGTGCATCAATCAGTTTTTTAAATAATTGAACATTAGCTATATTATGCGATGGGATGGGGGGTCATTTTGGTGGTGCCTTGTGCTCACAAAAAACAGTGGAATTACTAGTTAGCTATTTTCAAGAAAGTTTTAACGATAATATTCAATTTAATGATAGAAAAAATATAAATAAATGATTTAATACCACACTAAGCTATATTAAAAAATCACTTAAAGATATAGTTAATAGTAAAAATATTGTAAATTATCAAGATATGGGCACAACTTTAACGGCTGCCCTAGTTTTTAATTTAAACAAACAAACTTATGTATTTAATATTGGTGATTCTCGTACATATGCATATAATGGCTTATTACATCAAATAACTATTGATCAAAACGTTTTACATGAACTTGCAGAAATCAAAAAAATAGATATGGATATTGTTAAATTATTACCTGATGCCAATAAGTTAGTTAGTTGTTTGGGACCTAATAAGAATATGAAATGTGATAGTTTTTTATTGAAGAGCAGTGAAGAAATTAAATATATTTTATTGACATCGGACGGAATACATGATTTTGTTGATAAACCAACAATTGAGCAAATCCTTTTAGATAAAAAACTTAACCTTGATAAAAAAGCTCAAAAATTAATTGATATTGCGAAGAAAAATCAATCAAGAGATAATTTAACAGCATTGATATTGGAGCTTTAATTATGTTGAAGAGATTGGATAGATACGAAAATGTAAATAAACACTTTGAGGACTTTGTCTTAATAGGAAAAGGGGGGTATGGTGAGGTTTATTCTGCTTGTTATAAGAAGACACAAAAGAGAATGGCAGTTAAAATACTCACTGTTCCAGATATAACAAAAAAACAAGTTAATCAAATCCGCTTTCAGAACGAGTGCAACGTTTTGAAAACAATTAAATCGCCGAATGTAATCAAGATGATTGGCTACTATGTAAGCGCAGACGAATCTTATTATGCAATGGAATTAATCAAAGGAACCAATCTCAAGGCATTAATTGCAAAACACAAAAAAATACCTGTTGATGAAGCAATAAGAATTGCGAGAGAGATATGCAGGGGATTGTATGATATCCATTCATCTAATGTTATCCACCGAGACTTAAAACCAAGCAATATAATTATTGAAAATGACACCAATAGAGTTAAATTAATTGATTTTGGGATATCAATTAACGAGGATAGTTTGCGAGTTACAGCTGATAATAAAACAGTTGGCTCAGTTCAATATTTAGCTCCTGAGATTCCCTTGAAAAGTCAACCAGCCTCAATTCAAAGTGATATCTATGCTTTTGGTATGATTTTGTATGAAATGCTTTCAGGACATCCTGTTTATCAAGGGATTGATGCCCAATCTATTTTACTGCTTCAAATAAACGGTACAATACCACCTTTAGAAGGTGTTGGGAAAACTATTCCGCAAGCTGTTGAAAATATTATAATAAAATGTACAGCTAAAAATCCTCAAAATCGCTATTTAAATTGCTTAGACATAATTAGTGATCTAGATCATTGTTTAACACCGCAAGCAAGTATGGAAAAGCGGCTTGATCTTGAAAATCATGAGCAAAAGAAAAAAAAGAAATCACACAAGGTACTAAACATTGTTTTGATAACACTGGGTTCCTCAATAATTTTTGGATTATTAATTTATTTAATTGTATATTTAGTTGAATATTATAAAAAGTAGAAGTGAAGGTGTTAAATGGAAAAAGGGAAAATTATTAAGTCGTTAGCAGGCTTTTATGATGTTAAGTCGTTTGGAGATAAACAAATTTATAGAGTGAGAGGTTCGGGAAAACTTAGATTGCTTGATATGAAACCTATTGTCGGCGATAATGTTGAATTTGAAAAAGAAGGATTGATTCATCATATTTTAGGACGAAGAAATTTCTTTATTAGGCCCAAAATTGCTAATGTTGACCAAGCGATTGTCGTTATGTCATTAGTTGAACCGGAATTTAGTTCTCAATTAGTTGATAAGTTCCTTATTATTATTGAAAGCAAGAATGTAGAACCAATAATTGTTTTAACCAAGAAAGATCTAACATCTGCTTCAAGGATAGATTTTTACAAGGAACAAGGTTATAAGGTATTTGAAATAAATTATGAAAATGAAGCTAGTTTTGAAGGCTTGCGAGAAATTTTTAAACATAAGACTAGTTTTTTTGTGGGCCAAACCGGTGTCGGAAAAACGACGCTAATAAATTATTTAGCTAGCACAAATTTTGAAACACAAGCCATTTCAAAGGCGCTAAACCGTGGTAAACATACAACAAGAGAAGTAAGTTTAATTAACTTTAATGGCGGCGAGATTATTGATACTCCTGGGTTTTCATCTATTGAGTTTGATTTAACAATTGATGAAATGCCTGTTGCTTTTAATTCTTTTAGAGAAGCATCCCCTTTTTGCAAATTTAGAAGTTGTAGACACTACCATGAAAGAATTGAGGATTGTGAAGTTAAAAGACGCGTTCAGTGTGGAATTATTAAAGAAGAAAGATATGAAAATTATAAAAGCTTTATGAAGCGTATGTTAGAACCAATATATTAAGGTGGAAAAAAATGGATAATAGACAAATAAGCCCTTCGATATTAGATGTAAAAAGTGATCAACTAATTTCCTATGTTAATTCATTGATTAAATGAGGTGTTAGTAATGTTCATTACGATGTTATGGATACCCAATTTGTACCCAATACGGCCTTAACATATGAAGAAATTAAAAAAATATTTGATCAGTGTCCAAAGCATAATATGGATATTCACTTAATGGTTAAAGATGTTTTTTCTTATTATCATAAATTTAAGGAATTTAGAGCTATTTTAACATTTCATTATGAAGCTTTTGAAAATGAAATAGAGCTCAAAAAACTTATTAAATTAGCAAAAAAGGAAGACATAAAACTCGGCTTAGCCTTTAATCCTGATACAGATGTAAGCAAAGTTATACCATTTCTCAAGGATTTAGATTTAATATTAGCCATGAGTGTCTATCCTGGCAAGGGTGGGCAGAGTTTTATTGAATCTACTTATGCAAAGGTAAGACAACTTAGAAAATATATTGACCAAAAAAATTTGAAAATAATAATTGAAATTGATGGTGGTATTAAGGACTTTAATATTAAAAAATGTTTTGAAAGTGGCGTTGACTTAGCGGTTGTTGGTTCTTATTTGGTTAAAAATTTTTCAAAGGAAACAATCAAATTGTTATTGAGTTAATTGCTATTTTTAAATCAGTTACTAAAAAAGCAAGCCAGAGATTAATTTACACAAAATTATCTACAGTTTCTGTTTATAATCAATCCAATTGCAAATAATTTTCGAAGAAGAGTAATAATAATTTAAAATAACCAAATAACATTCAGAAGATTAAACTCTCCGATTTAGTTATGTTATTTGGTTATTTTTGTCTAATAAATTTAGATTTGTGTGATTACTATTCTCAAATCTCTTACTCAAAAAGTAAGCAGGAAATAAATTTACACAAAATTTACTACATTATCATCAGCATCAATTGCTGATGTCTTTTAACAATGAAAGGATGATTATTGTTTATTTTCGTCTTGTTTTTGATTTTGAGCGCTTAACATTTTATCGATTTTATCGTAGTTATAGAAATCTTTATAATCTAATTTGATGTCTGGTTGAACACCACTTTCAATTTCTTTGTTATCTTTGCCAAATGTAGCATTATTTGGACCACTTATTGTAATAGTTGTTCCATCGCTTAGAGCTAGAGGCATAATGGCTGACATACCGCCACCAGTTTTTTGACCAATAATTTTAGCAATACCCATTTCTTTAACAATACTTGTCAATTGGTTAGCAGCACTAAATGTATTTATACCAACTAGGATGTTTCAATTGTATTGTGTATATGCATCCCCTTCGTATTTATCGTCACCATTAGTATCAACTAAGCCTTTACTTAAACTACCTACTCTATTTAAAATATCGAATTCACGATTTAGAATTGGCTTGTCAGTCATAAAACCTAGTGTTTTAACCATTGATCCAACGCTACCACCACCATTAATAGCAATGTTTAGAACAATGTTTTTTATATTTTTATTTTTTTCAACTTGTTCCATTAAACGGCGCATTAAGTAATATGTATCATATTTTCAAGCATCTGGTGATTTGTTTTGATCTTTAGTTCCATCTTCAAAATGTAATAGGGTAACAAAAGCAGTATTACCAACAAATTTTACATAGTCTTCAGGTTGGAATTTTTCAATTTTCTTTTTGAAATATGCTTCAAAGCCTTTAACCAATTCTGCTCTTTGTTTATTGAAATCAATTCTATATTGACCATAGTCTTCTGGTTTAAGTTTTAGAGGGTCTAGATAATTAGTTGTTTCATAGTATGAGAATGAGTTCATTCTTGTATGTAATTCATTTAATTGCTTATGGAAAATACTGATGTATGCTTCATTTCATTTTTTAGGATCAGTCGATAGAAGTTTTTCTTTATCTTCTTTTTTGATATAGTCTGCAAAAGATTTAATTTGTTTATATTCTCTTAAGCCATAAAAGTAGTCCATTGTAAATGATAAATGGTTAAAGTTTGCTTCTCTTTCTTCCTTGGTTGGTTTGTTGCCGTGGAGATCGTTATCTTTTCTAATTCTTTTTCTTGCTTCTTCTTCAGTTCTACCAAATGAGTCAAGTCCAGCAAAAACATTAGTGAATGTTTTTCCGTTGTAGTAGATATTGTTAAATGTTCAGCTCATAAATAGAGTGTTAAATACTGAAAATGGCACTAGAACTTTATCATCTTTGTAAAGGATATCCATATGATATTTACCTAGATCGAAAGTAACACCTTTATCACTTTCTGGAATTCTTTCATATTCATATTTAGTGAATTCTCCACCATCTGTTAATTCTTGTGGTCTTAATATTTCATAAAAGAAGTCTGTTGTGGTTACAAAAATTGTATTTTTATTTCAATCAATTACCAACTTGTTTGAAATAGTTCCATCAGGATTGCTTGTGTAATAAGTTTTTCTATTCTTTTGTTTATCAACATATGAACTAAATTGTTCTGGGCCAACCAAGCCAGTTAGAGCACTTAAAAATTGATCAATATCAACATAAGCTGTCTTTGATTTATCATCCTTAATTTCATAAACATTAACATTTGAATCGCTAACTGTATATTCAGGATTATAGTTTTTGAAACTGTGAGAGGTAGAACTAATGTTAACCTTGTCATCGTTTTGAGGCTTGATATTGTTTTCTCTTTCAATATCATTTATTATTTCGTTTTTCTCATTTAGTTGATCTTTGATTTTGTTTAATTCATCGTTAGTATTATTTTTTTCTTTTTGTAATTCTTGAATTTTTTGTTCTTTTTCTTGAATTTCTTTATTTAATTTATCGATTTGTCCAGATTGACAGCTTGCAGTTAGTATAGCAATTGGTGCTAGACCAATAGCTGATAATGGAAGTAAGCTTGCTAAAAGTTTAGCTTTTCCTGATTTTTTCATATTTTTTCCTTCTTTACAATAATTTCTTCATTTTAAGAAAACACCGGAATTTTTTGGCCGATGTTATTAATTATTATTAATTTTGTTTTGAGTTAGCGCTTGTTAAAGCCTTGTCAATTGCCTCATCATTATAGAAGTCTTTGTATTCGATTGTAATGTCGGTCGGAACACCACTTTCTATTTCTTTGTTTTCTATTCCAAAAACAGCATTGTTTGGTCCGCTCATAGTAATAGTTGTACCATCTGGCATTACGTTTGACATAATAGCTGACATACCACCACCAGATTTTTGACCAATAATTTTAGCAATACCCATTTCTTTAACAATACTTGCTAGTTGGTTTGCGGCACTAAATGTAGTTACACCAACTAACAAGTTTCAATTGTATTTATCATAAGCATCATTTTCGTATTTGCCATCACCATCGGTGTCAACTTCTGATTTGCTTAAACTATTTGTTCTATTTAGAATATCTTGTTCGCGGTTTAAAATAGGTTTATCGGTCATAAAGCCTAAAGTTCTGACCATAGCAGAAACGCTACCACCACCATTTAAAGATAGATCTAATACAATATTTTTAATTTCTGGATTCTTTTTAACTTCTTCAATTAGATGTCTCATTAGGAAGTATGTATCATATTTTCATGCATTGTCTTTATCACTTATTTCATCCTTTGTTCCGTCCTTGAACTCAAGAAGGGTTACAATAGCTGTATTGCCGTGGTATCTAATTAAATCTTTTGTATCAATATCCTCAACATCCTTATGAAATCTTTCTTTAAATAGCTTTGTTAATTTTCTTAAGGTATCTTGCTCATTCAACAATTTTTGTCCAAAGTCATTTCTTGTTAATGATTTAAAAATATCGGCATCTCATTTTTTTTCACGATACGAAAAAGTATTTAGGTTTGTGTGTAAATCATTTAATTGTTTATGGAAGATATTTATATATGCTTTGTTATATATTTCTGGGTCAGTTGATAATAATTTTTCTTTATCTTCTTTTGAAATATAGTCTGCAAAAGATTTAATTTGTTTATATTCTCTTAGGCCATAAAAGTAGTCCATTGTAAATGATAAATGGTTAAAGTTTGCTTCTCTTTCTTCCTTTGTAGCCTTATTGCCATTTAGATCACCATTCTTTCTTATTCTTTCTCTTAGCTCTTCATTTGCAGTTTCAAATGCATCAAGTCCATCACTTACATTTGTAAATGTTTTACCATTAAAGTAAATATTGTTTGATGTTGTACTCATGAATAAGGTATTGAATATTGAAAATGGAAGTAATACTTTATCATTACTATATAAGATATCCATATTGTATTTGCCCAGGTCAAAGTTGATAAGTTTGCCTTCATCACCTTTGATGCGCGATAATTCATATTCGGTTTTTAGGAATTGCTCACCATCGGTTAATTGTTGTGGTTTAAAAATTTCATAAAAGAAATTAGTGCTTGTTAATTGAATGGTGTTTTTGGCTCAGTCAATAATTAATTTATTTGATATTGTTCCATCTGGATTTTTTGTAAAATATGTTTTTGTATTTTTATCTTTTTCAACATATGAACTTAATTGATTTTGGTCAAATAAACCATCTAAAATCGATATAAACTGATCTAAGTCAATATAAGGTGTCTTAGACTTGTCATCTTTAATAAAAAATGCTTCAGCTTCATTTGTTTCATTTACTGTGTATTCAGCATTATAGTTTTTAAAGTTATATTTTTGGTCTCGAAAACTTTTTTTATCATCATTTTGCGGAGTTACTTTTTCTAATTCACCCTTTAATTTCTTTATTTCTAAATCTTTTTTTGGAAGTTGTTCTTTAGCTCAATTTAGTTGATTGGTAGCTTTATCTTTTTCAACTTGTTCCTTTGAAAGTTGCTGTTCTTTTTTTATAAGTTCTTGGGTTAGTTTATCTTGTTCCCCCGATTGACAGCTTACTGATAGTATAGCAATAGGTGCTATGCCAACTATAGATAATGGTAAACTTGCTAGAAGTTTATATTTTCCTTGTTTTTTCATATTTTCCTTTCAATGTTGTATCTTTTTATCTAGTTTTATACTATCTAAAAACAATTTTATTACTTTTGGCTAAAAGCACAAAATTTATACTAAAAAACATAGAAAAGTTTTAGGTTCAAATAATTAATTAATTAATATAGATAGTGCTTTATAGTTGCTGTTTTAAATGTTAAAAAATGATAAAATTTAGCAATTACCTTAAAGAAAAAAACTAGATTGTATTTTTGTTTTGAGTTTTAATTTGAAATTAACATTTTTTTGTGAAATTAGAAACTTTTATTAAATCTTACAAAGAGAATTACCATCCGTTTTTGCTTATTTGATTAATAAAAACATGGAAATAATTTATTTTGTAAGATATTTTGAAAATGTTATTAATCTTAAAATGATTTTATGTTAAAATTATTGTGCTTTTAATAGCAATAAGTAGATTCATTTCTCACCTAAGTGATTTTTTGCTGGGTCGCTACAGATAAAGATTATTTAATATTTTTGTAGTTAATGAGAAGTGGTCTAAACCCACTTTTTATTTATTTAAGGAGGAAGTTATATATCAAGATAACTCAAACTTTGCAAATAGTCAAAGTAAAAAACCGAAATCAGAATACGTTGTAAATAATGACATACCTTATAAAAAAGTTTTTGTTTTAGGCCCTGATAATGAAAAAATAGGAGTTTTAACTAAAGAAGATGCTTTAGAAAAAGCTTCTGAATATAAGATGGATTTAGTTCTTATCTCAATTGAAAATAACAAACCTATTACTAGAATTATGGACTATGGTAAGTTTAAATATGATAAAAAGAAAAAACAAAAAGCAATTAAGGAAAAACAGTCAGTAACTATTAACCGCGAAATAAGATTAACCCCTTTAATTGGACAACATGACCTTGAAACAAAGGCACGCAAAGTGCGTGAATTTATTTTGGAGGGAAATCGTGTAAAAGTGTCGGTTAAATTTAGGGGTCGTGAGCGTAGCAGAACTGATTTGGGGCACGAAATTTTAGATAAGTTTTATGCGCTTGTCGAGGACATTGCAAAAGTATCAAAAGAGCCAACTTTAGTAAATGAACGTTTTTTAGATATGTATATCGAAAAAGATAAAAAGAAAGTTGAAGCCTTTAACAAAAAAAATAACGAACCTTCACAACCACAAGGAGAATAACATGCCAAAAATGAAAACCAAGAGCGGTTTAAAGAAGAGAATTAAAATAACTGCAACAGGTAAAGTTAAACGTGGAAATGCATATCGTTCACACTTAGCACAAAATAAAACAACTAAGCAAAAACGTCAATCTCGTAAATCATCAACCTTATCAGCATCAGATTTTAAGAGATATAAAGAATTAATTTAATTTTTTAATAAATTATTTGGAAAGGAAAATATTATGCGCACAAGAGGCGGAGTAGTAACAAGAAGAAGACGTGTTAAATGATTAAAACTTGCTAAGGGATACTGAGGACACAAATCTATTGGTTATAAAGTTGCTAAGCAAGCTGTTGTTAAATCATGAACATATGCATTTAGAGATAGAAAACAAGTTAAACGTGAATTCAGAAAATTATGAATTGCTCGTATTAACGCAGCAGCAAGAACAAATGGTATTACATATTCAAGACTAATCGAAGGATTAAATAAAGCAAATATAAATATCAATAGAAAAATGCTTTCAGAATTAGCAATTAACTATCCTGAATCATTTACTTCGATAGTGGAAACAGCCAAAAAAGCTCTATCATTAAAATAATTTTTAACAGCTTTAGTTAGCTGTTTTATTTTTTATGTATATTAATACATAATCATTTTATTTTTTAAAAAAGTGTTATTATTTTCTATTATATTGAGGACATATGAAAAAGACGTGCAAAATTAATAACCTAAGTCCAGAACAAAAGAATATAGATTTAGCTAAACAAAAACAACTTAAATCAGAAGAATATATAGCATTATCTAACGAGGAAAAAAAGCGAAAAAGTAAAAAGAATCCTTCAAAATTACCTTATGAAATAAATCCTTATGGAGTTAATTTCTTTAATGTATGAAAAAAGTTTCCTAAGAAAATGTTCTTTGTTTTTTGTTCAGCCATCTTATACAATATAGCTATCGCAACATTTTTAGCTAAGGCGGCAACGGTTGCAACTGGGGTTTCAGCTATAGTTCAAGCAATTACATTTACAGTTTCATCAACTGCACCATATTTTGCTTTTATTTATTTCTTTATGAATTTACCCTTAATAATTGCTTTTTGAAAGAAAAATTCACGATTATTTATGATTTTAACGACATACTGATTATTATGGCAAGTTGCGTTTCAATCGATATTATTAATTGGGCCAATTGGACATTTCTTTAATAAAATTTCGATTTATTATATTAATTGAATTTCTCCAGTTGATTCCCGTTTTACAAATGAATTTAAATCATTAATTCCTTGGGAATCATATGGAACTTATCAAAATTCATATCGTCATTTGTTCCAATGAATTAATACAAATCCAACATCTCAAGATGGTCTATATTTATTAAGCATTAATAATTCTTTAGAGGCAGGTGTAATCAAAGAGTTAGGATATATACATCAAATTACCCAGTCTCAATTTAACCAATTAAATCATTTTAAAAATATTATTGAAAATGGCTACGCCAATCCAACATGGCCTATTATTGTTTATGCCGTTATTGGTGCTTGTATGGCTGGATCGGCAAGTGGTATTTCATGAAAAAATTCAGCTTCTACTGCTGGCGGAGATTTTATAATTTATTATATTTCTAGAGTTAAACAAAAATCAGTGGGTCATATTTCAACAATTGTTGCCTTGATTTTTGGAGCATTCTCAATTGTAACAATTAGCATTGTTGAGTTATTAGGAGTATCATCAGATAGACCATTTAATATTGCAGCATTAATTTTAAGAATTTTAAGTTTTTTTGCATATGTTTTTATTTACATTTCATTTATTGATCTCATTTTTCCTAAATATCGTAAGATTAGAATTGAAATATATACAAAAAACCCAGACAGGATTATTGACCGTCTTAAAATTATTAATTATTGACATGGTTATAATATAGATAAGCTTACTGCCGGTTATACAAATACTGAAACTGTTAGAATTGAGACTTTTGCACTTTATTTAGAGCAAAATATTATTAAAAATGAAATCCTGTTAGCAGACCCTGCAGCATGGATGACTGTATCCAGAGTCCATAATATTATTGGAAAATTTGACACTTCAAGAGTTGAATCTTAATAATATCAAGAAGGTGATATAATCCCAAGTTTGGATAAAAAAACGATAAAACACATTCCGAAAGGAGTGTGTTTTATTTGAGTTTTTCAGTTTTAAGATTAAAAAATCATAAACCCATTTTAAATTAAGATATATTTATGATTTTCTTTAATTTTTTAACTATATTTTTTATATGTATTTTATTTGTTTGCTTGTTGCTTTTTAATTAACATTTCTTTCTTTTTATGTTTAGATAAAAATATTTCCGAAACTGCAATTACAATACTTGTAACTAGTATTAATGCTGTGAACACGGTAAACGTAACAAAATAGTTAATTTGATATGTTATTAGAGTTAATAATAAAATAATTAAAGACGATGAAATAACTTTAAAAATTAATGTTCATATTGTATTTTTTTTAAATTTGTCTTCTTTAAAAAGCAAATATGTATTTGTGTAAAAAATGGCAATAAATAGTGAGAAAAATAGTTGTTGCATACCTATTATTACTAAATAAATTATGTTTTTAATGTAATTACTAATTGATATAAATAAAATAGGAATAACTATTAGAATTACAATATTCATAGCTAATAAAATTCATCTTAGTTTGATATCTTTATTTCTTATCACTAAAGAAATTAGGCTTCCAATCAGGCCAAAAGATCCGAATATAATATTTAATATAAATGATCATTCTTCTGCATTAAATGAAATAGCTTTAAAAAATTGAGACATTCCCGCTGTTCGTGGAAAAAGAAATATTCCAACAATTAGACTACATGCAATAGTGTAAACTCATTTTCATATGTTGTAATTTTTGTTGTGTTCAAGTTGTAAATTGTCTACATTATTTTTAATAGTTGGTGTTGTTTGCAATGGCTCCTTATTTAACTTTAATATGAAGTATAAAATCCCTGATGCTAAATAAGTTATCATATTCATAACAATTAATGACCAAAAAGGTAATTTAGTAAATAATACAAATGAAAACATTGATGCCAATAGAAAAGCTAGCGCAGTAGCGATAGTCGTTAAAACGTTGTAAGTTTTTATATCTTTATTGTTATTTGATAAATAATATAAAACTGACTTAAGGGCTATGAATCTAAATGAGTGTATGATATTTAATATAATGTTAGTTATTAATAAAAATATTGAAAAAGCCTGGAGTGAATTATTTTTTATGAAGAAAAAAGAGCTAATTAATATGACCATTAGCACACCTACGCTAATAAAGTCAGTTGCTATAAGTATATTTTTTAGTTTTAATTTTGAAGCAATTTTTTTATTTAGTAGATATGAAATAAAGACCGGTATTTGAATTAGTAAATATAAAAGGGAAACAAGCCAAAAACTACTTGTGAACTTATAGATATAAATTGCTGTCCCAAGTTTAAAGGCCTCAGATCCAATCATTGAAATAATTAAAGAACTGGCATATTTTGTTTTATTAATCATTGTTTAGTTCCTTGTATAAAACATAAATTATTTGAATCATATGAATAATGTTTATGATGTTAATTTTAACATTTATATCAGTTTCTAAATACCCTGGAATGCTAATGATAAAATCAACGATTTCATTTTCTTGCTTGCAGGTTGCGGCTCATTCTTTACTTAAGGAAATTTTATAGGGAATGCTATATTTGCTAAGTATAGACAAAATCTTTTTAGTTTTAATGTTATTTTGGTTATCTGAATTTACTAAAATCCCTTGATTTTCTCACTTGCTATCATTAGAGATTTTTAAATTAAAAATATATTCATTATTTACCTTTTTATTATTTTTAATTTGGTAATTGTTAATAAACCAGTTTAGTATAAAAGAATTAATTTTACTATTTTGATTTTGTTCGACAAAATTAAAGTTATTTATTGAGTAAGAACTTCTATTGCTATCTTGGCAAGAGTAATCTGTCTTAAAAATTATATTTGTGCTTTTTAATTTGCTAAAACCCTTTGTTGCGTCAAATTCTTGGTATTCAGTAAAAAAATTTAAATAAAAGCTTTCTATTATTTTGCTATTGAAGTTTATATAGTCACTAATTTCTTTATCATTATTTATTTGTTTGAATATATGTTTTACCTTATTAAAAGTTTGCAACAAGTCGGGATCTTGAATTTCGAAGACTTCATATTCATTTTTCCATCATAAAAATTCCTTATATTTATAATAGATAAAAATAAGAGTTGAATTATTGATAAGGTTCATGATTAGGGTTTTATAATTGTTTAATTTGAAGTTATCTAGAAATGAGGTTAGATTATCAAGGTGATTTAAATCGCTTATTGTTGCAATGATTTTTTCCATCTTATCATTGTGTGGATAATATGATGACATAACATATGTAAGCATTAAGATTTTTCCAATAATCATAAAATCAGAATTTACAAAGTAAAGGTTGTTATCAATTTTGGTTAATCAATCAACATGAAGATATTCAAAAAGAATAAATTCAACCTTTCCAAATTCAAAATTTTCAATTGTTATAAGGTTATCATCTTCTCTTAGTAGCTTGAAGTCTCCAATTTTTGTAATATATCTAATAAATGCTCTTTTTGTTTCTAAATTTTCATTGTTAAAAAAACAAATATCAATGTCATTGGGATTGCGTTTAATAAGTTCATTTAACTTTAAAACAGCAGACCCTTTGATAATAATTTTTATATCTGTACTATGCAATTCATTGAAATCATCAACATATTTAGAAATATAATTTATTTTTTCTTTAAGTTCTATTTTTTTCATTCTTAAACCCCATTTAAATTTTGATAAATTAAATTATTGTAATACTTTTTTTAGTATGCGTTTTATTTTTTAAAAAAAATTAATATTTTTTGTTAGTTTATGTTGCCTGGTCGATAAAATAAGATTAAAAATCAGGGCTAACTTTAGTCCTGATTTGTACATTTTATACATTTAAATTATTCATCCTGGCCAAGTTCGCCTAGTTTACTAATTCTAATAAGATGTCTTCCGCCTTCAAATTCTGCATTTTCTCATGCATGAAACATGTTTAGAATTTCGTTATCTTTTAATAATCTTCCTCCCATACACAAGATATTTGAATTATTATGGGCTTTTGATAATCTCGCTTCTTCTTCATTTGTAACTCTAGCACATCTTATATCTTTAAACCGATTTAAAGCCATAGATATTCCAATTCCTGAGCCGCAAAAAGCAATAAGTTTTGTATTCTCTTTATTAAGATCTCTTTTTGTTTCCTTTGCAAATTCTATTCCAACATCGGTATACGAGACTGGCAACAATGAACTTGTTGAACCAAAAAGTTCTACTTTGTATCCTTCTTTTTTTAACTCGTTAGCGAGCTTAATCTTTGCTTCATGTCCAGCGTGATCACTAGTTATCTTTACAATTTTGTCCATAAAATTTACTCCCTTAAAATTAAACCGTCTTCAACTCTAATTATTTGGCTAGGCTTTTGACTCATTTCTCCAAAGTTATAAACATTTGTTATTTCAGGAAAAAGAATTTTTGCATTTTCGATATTTTTGCATACTGGACCATTTGATATATTGCAACTCGACATATATACTGGCCCATTTTTTTCAAGATATTCAAGTAGCAAGGGATGGTTTGGCATTCTAAAACCTTGGTCATTAACGATTAACGTTGTTGCGCCTGGTCAATATTTTTTAGCATATTGCTCAGCTTGCGGATTTCATTGTTTAAACATTCGTGCCTGGTGGATAGAGGATACTAAAATAATTAGTTTTTTATTTCTATCTCTGCCTTTTATTTCATAAATTAAATCTTTAGTTTCATCGTTAACAGCGCCGCCGATCCCTAAAACGGTATCAGTTGTTGATATAAATAATTTTTTATATTTGTTTGTCATACTTTTATTATATTACATTATGTTATCTAAAAGTATATAATAGTAATATGCCTGAATTACCAGAAGTAAAAGTGGTTGTTAAAAACCTAAATGAGGTCATTTTGTATAAAAAAATTAAGGACCTAGAAATTATTAAACCGCATCTTTTTAAGGAGTATTCGCCTTCAACATATAAGAATAATTTACGGGGGCATGAAATAACTCAAGTCAAAAATAAGGGTAAGCATATTATTTTTCAATTCGAAACCAACTTAATTTTGTTATCTCATTTAAGAATGGAAGGAAAATATCGTTATTATCAAAAACCACATGAGAACCATAAACATTTAGTTGCTAAATTTGTATTTGAAGATAATAGCGAGCTCCATTATCTTGATAGCCGAATGTTTGGCACATTTTACTTGCGCGATAGTGAAACATATGAAAAAAAATTACCTTTATCAAAAGTGGCACTCGAACCTAAAGATACTAACATTGAGGAACTTTTTGATAAATTGAAGGGTAGTGAAAGCTCTATTAAAACTAAGTTGCTGGATCAATCATATGTTGCAGGTTTTGGGAACATTTATATTGATGAGGCTTTGTTTGCGTGCGCTATACACCCGTTGAGTAAATCAAAAAATATCCCATTAGCTAAACTTAAAGAGATATTAGAAAAAGGCCAGGTTATTATGGATAAGAGCTACAAACTAGGGGGAACAACTATTCATACCTATGAAAGTTTTAATAACGAGATAGGTTCTTATCAAGATTATTTAATGATTCACAGCGATAGAATAAAGTCATGTCTAAAATGCCAAAATAAAACTATAAAAATTAAGGTCAATGGGCGTGGAACTTACCTTTGTCCAAATTGTCAAAAGGAGTATTAAAATATGAATCTATATTCATTAGAGATTGATTTACACGGTTTGACTAGTGATGAAGCATCTATTAATGTTTTGAACGCTTTATTTACTTTAGACCAAAATGAATTTATGGAATATGTAGATATTATTGTTGGTAATGGCACCAAAACCCTTCAATTTGCTATTTCAAATCTATTAGAAGATGAAAAATATGATTATGAATTTTTGAATTCTAATCATTCAGTTATTAGGGCATATAAAAAGAATTAATTTTATAAAATAGTATGAATAAATGTTGACTAAAAAGATATTAGATTCAAATAGTAATATTAGAATTTAGATTTTTTTACGCTTTAAATTTATTTATTTTTTTATCAACATGGCAACCTAGTTGAATTAGGCTAAACCTTGATAATTGTTTAGTTATCATAAAATGGTTGATTATTTTTATTATGTTTTATAATTTAATAATAAATAAAATAATCAATTAAATTTTTAAATAATTAATTTTTAATTACTAGGAGAAAAAATGGCAAAGAATACTTGAGAAATTGCTAAACAAGCAATTGAATCTCATGATAATATTTTTATATTTCATCATATAAGACCTGACGGTGATTGTTTGGGTTCACAGTTTGGTTTGAGAGAATTGATAAAAACTAATTACCCAGAAAAAAAAGTGTTCGTTTTTGGTGATAATATTGGTGCATTTCCATTCTTTGAATGAGATTTTGATAAATTTGAGGATGTACCAAAAGAAAATTTCAAAAACTCATTAGGCATTGTTGTTGATGCTAACTCATCAAATAGGATTCAATTTGCGCAATACATTCTTGATAAAAACTTTACTCATTTATTAAGAATTGACCATCATCCTGTTAATCCAGATATTGAATATGACTATACGTGAGAAGATCCAACATTTGCAGCAGCAGCTGAGCAAGTTGCTTATATTGCGATGATGTCCAACTGAAAAGTTACTGATAAGGCAGCAAAATATACTTATTTAGGTATTAATACAGATTCTGGAAGATTTCAATATGAATATGTTCAAAAAAGAACATTTGATGTTATGTCTTATTTACATGAAGGCAATAATTTTAGAGTATGAGATGTTAATTTTGATCTTGCTAAAAGGGATGAAAGAAAAGTTAGATTTTCTGCATATGTTTTATTAAATTATAAGAGTGATGGAAAGGTTTTATATTTTCATGTAACTAAGAAGATTCAGGAAAAATTTAATTTAAATGATAATGAAGCTAATGATGTTGGCATTTTAGCAAACATCGGAGATTGCAAAATTTGAGTATTATTTATCGATCTTCCCGACGGCAATATTAGAGCTAGAGTTAGATCAAACGGTATATGAATTAATCACATTTGTGAAAAATACCAACCTGGCGGTGGCCATGAAGTTGCTGCTGGAGCAACATGTCATTCTAGACGTGAAATGAAATCTCTAATTGAGGACTTAAAGGCTGAGGTTTTAAAAAATGATCAAAATTAGTTCTGAAAGATTAGAAATATTTAAAAAAATTGAAGATAAAATTAAAAAATACCAAAATATTGTAATCTTTCATCATATAAGACCTGACGGTGACTGTTTAGGTTCACAATTTGGTATGAAGCATTTAATTCAAGAAAATTTTCCTAATAAAAATGTTTATACTATCGGTGATTCCAAAGGAATTTATTCATACCTTGATTTTTCAATGGATAAATTGGAATTTAAGAAACTCGAAAATTCGTTAGCTATTATTGTTGATGCTAATTTTAAAGAAAGATTAGAGTGCCGTGAATATTTAGATAATAATCTGTTTGATGATGTTATTAGAATTGATCATCATCCTAATGATGACGACTTAAATGCTTCGTTGGTTTGAGTTGATAAGTACTCTCCTGCAGCGGCACAACAGGTTGCCGAAATTGCATATGGATTAAATTGAAAAGTTAATGCGCAAGCAGCAACATATTTATATTTAGGAATTTATACAGATTCAGTTAGACTTACAACTAACCTAACTGATGATAAGACAATGTTTTTAGTTGCTTGATTATGATCTCATAACGCTAATAAAGATTTACTACATGAAAATATGGCCAAAAAAACATTGGAGGATATTAAAATAAACGCCTTTGTTCAACAAAATATGAATATAAAAAATGGCGTTGTATCATTTTACTTTACCTTAAAGGATCAGAAGAAACTTGGGATTTATGACCCATTAAAAGCAAATCGACCTTTTTTGCTTTCCTCAATTGATGATAACAAGGCATGAGTATTTTTTACGCAAGAAAAGGAAAATCAAATTAGATGTGAATTTAGATCAAATGGTGCCTGCGTAAGAAACGTAGCTGTTAAGTGGGGTGGTGGTGGTCATCATCGCGCGTCGGGTGCTCAAATTAGCGACGCATTATTAATCCCCCAAATAGTAGCCGATTTGGAACATGAAATAACCATTTCTGAAAATTATGATAAAAATAATTAATCAATAATTTACTTTATTTTACCAAAAAAGCCAAGGCTCAAATCGTTATATATGATTCGGGTCTTTTTTTGTTTTAACATAGCTCAATTATAAAAAAACTGACCAAATATAATGGTCAGGTAATGTTGTTTATAAATTTCTAATTTTATTTAATAAAATATTTGTTATAAATGTAATCATCGGCAATGTGATATATTTTTCTTATATATTCAAAGTAGATTTTATACTTTTTATGGTCGCCTTTTCAAATAAATTTTTTATTAATTGTCTTTGAAAACTCAATTACAAGATATAGGTCAAAAAAACCATATTTTTTTATACCATCAATAATCATTTGTTCAATAAGCATTCTTACTTTTGGATGATTTATATCAATGTCTTTTTTATAATGTTTTTGTTCAATTAAAACAAAGGCACCAAAGTAGATGTTTAGACTTGATATTTCTTTATGATATTCTTCTAAAAATAAGTCGTGGGTGTTTTTTTCTTCTTCATCTAGCTCTACGCCCTCAAATATTTTATTGACATCAATTGCGTTTTTTGCGTATTTGTTTTCTGAAGCAATAATTAGAAATATTTTTATTATTATTAGGATAAATAAAATAAGCGAAATTGAGCCAAAGATATATGATGCTATAGTTCCTCCTCTGCCTATAGAACCAAAAACATGAGATGCAACTAAAAACAAAATAATTCCTATTGCTAAAAAAAGAAAAATAACTAAGTAGCCAATAAAATTAAAGATATTATCTTTTATTTTTTTCTTGTGATTTTCTTCCATTAAATAATTTCCCCTCTATAAGTTTTAAGTTTGTTATTTTTTAGATATCCTCTTCCCTCTTTTGCGATATATTTATCATTTAATTTAGTTGCGTCGGCACTAAAATTTATTCATACTTTCAATAATGATGCTCCAACGCCGTATGTATCTACCGGTGTATTTTCATCCTCAAATTCTTTAATTCTTTTAGCATTAAATCCTGATGAAACAGTTATTTTAACATGTTTTCCATTGTTATTATCTAGAGCTTCTCTTAATCTCTTTACTTGATTTTGGGTAACGCCATATTCTGCTTCTCCCTCAATAAACATTTTGTCAATTAATGCTTTCGAGGTGTCAATTCTTACTGCCTTGAGTTTTTTGCCAAATTCTTTTAAGCAGGCAAGTGAGTCTGAAATAACGTCATTATGAAAATCAACAAGAGCATAAAGGTCATCATTTGGAAATGTTTTATGGTAAGCCTTAATTGCCTTAACAATATCTCCTTCAAACATTTGAATTAAGGCATGTGGCATACTGCCAAACGTATGCTTTAGGTCGTAATTGGATGATGCAAGAGTAGAGTGGTTATATATTCCACCAACTTTAAGAGCATACGCATCATTTAGCTGGTTTATATAATGATCCGATCTATCAGCCATGCTTACAACATTTTTTCCATTAGCTGCCTTAATAACATTGTGTGCATTTGTGGCAATTGAAGTTTGCCGGGCAAGAATACCATCTATAATGCCTTCTCAAATGCCAAAATCATAGTAATGTCCTTCTAGTTCAAGTACGACTTCTCTATTATGTATTATTGACCCTTCTTCAAGATATCTTATTGTGTATTTAGACGTATCAGTGTTTTTACACAACAATTTAATGACCTCATTTATCCCACATAATTTTACATTATTGTGGCGTTGAAAAAATTGTAGTGTTACTGTCTCATTTTTGCGGTATTTCTGTGAAATTTTTTTGGTCTTAAGAAAATATATCGAGATATAGTCTTTTAGTTTCATTATACCTTCTTTATTTATAAAATGAATTACATTTTTTGGTTAGCAAAATAAAAATTAATATTAAAATTATATATTATATTGTGATTAGGTAGAATAACTTTAGGAGTTATATTATGGAACAAATTGATAAATCTGAGAATAATTATGTTGGCAAATTGTATAAGATGCAGTCATGAGCTAGCATTTGTTTTATTGTTTTTTTGTGTGCATTTATTAGCATTTTATTGGCTATATACCTGAATGGCAATGAAAATAATTATGGAAAATGAACATCTAATCCGGTTTATATTGTAATAACAATTTTATTTATTTTTAGTATAGTTTTCGTTGTTAGTTCATCTATTTTAGGATTGAAATATGCTAAAAAAAACAATAATGCAAGACTACATATTTATTTCTTATTGTCTGCAATATTTATTATTCCCTTTTTGTCGTTATATTGTATGATAGTTTCTGCTATTAAAATGTATGATTTGCATCAAAAAATAAAAAAAGAAAAGCATGGAAACAAATTAAAAAAATAGACTATAAAAATAACGAGCTTTCTTAAAAAAGCTCGTTATTTTTATATTTAAATTATTTGAATAGGAAAGGTTGCAATTTATTTTTATATCATCTTGTTTTTTGAATGTAATGAACAGCAACGTGTTGAAGAATTGTAAATATACCACCTATTATTCAGTATATTTGCAAACCAGCACTAAAAAATATCCCTATAAAAGCAAATATAATTGGAATTAGAAATGCCTTTTTATTTGATTTTTTTATTGCAGCCCGTTGATAGGCGTCAGCTTGAAGTGATTTCTTCTTCTTTAGTTTAAGAATTTTAGGCATAAATTGAGCTATTAATTGAACTGCAATTGATAGAACAACAATTGGTAAATATTGGAGCTCACCAATTTTAAATATTCTATAAATCGAAGTAGCTGAAAGCTGTATTGTATATAATGTGGATTGTTTAATTTCTGGAGAAGTTGAAATTATTCTAAATACAACAATTAATATTGGGAGGGTTATAAATGATGAGACAAGTTGTGAGAGCGGTGAAATTTTTTCTTTTTTGTATAATTCACTAATTTCCATTTGCTTACGTTGGTTCATTTGTTTATCGCCCTTGTAAGCATCATATTTAGCTTCAATCTTTGCTTTCTTTTGGTTTAATTCTTCCATCTTACTTGCGCTAAATATTGTTTTAGTTGTAAGGAAGAAAGTGATAATTCTAACAAAAATAACTGTGATAACCAACGCCAGTACCACGCTTCATCCAGTAGTTCCTAACGGTCTAATTATGGAGTTCATAAACTGAGCAACTGGATATACAAAGAAGCCATAAAAAGGACCTTGTTCCCAGTGCTCTTTATAGGTAGTTATTGGCTTGTTGGGTACAAATGCATCTGAGGCCATTAATTTAAATTTTCAGGCATCAGGAGCATAATTTCCTGCATCATTGATTGAGGAAAAGTTAAATACGCTGATTTCCCTACCGATTTTTTTATCATTTACCTTAAATAATGATTCATTTAGAGAGGTTAATGAAGCATAGTTTTTCATAACAGATGAAACCGAAAGAAAGATTTTATTTAATTCTTTACCTTCTTCTTCGCTAATTCCCTTTGCGGGACCTATTGAATTTTTATAACTAAGAATGAAATTGTTCCATTCGCTAATTAAACTATATTTATCTAACGCTCTTAATTGAGAAATACTTTTTCCTGATTTTTTAGAGATTGCCTTGGCGAAATCAGATCTATTATTATCTTGGTCTACTCAAATCTTAAATGTTTCTGCTAATAATGTTGTGTATATATCCGCTAGAAAAACGTTATAAACATTTGAACCATTTACACCAGTTAATTCAACTCTTGAGAGGTTTAAATCTTTAACGTGTGAATAGTCAGTGACAAATTCTGTTCTTGTTTCATTTGAACCGGGAACCTTAACTTTTTTCTCATATGTTTCAAAAACAATTGAGTTAGGTAGGTAAATATCGGTTAATTTACTTACAGGGGTATATGCTTTTGTTTTTCCTTCACCCTTACTATTACCAAAATTAAGATAAATGTTGTTTAAACCATTACCGTAGATAACACCTCTATGCCCATCTTCGTTTTTTATTTCGATGTTAGAGATATTTTGTCAATCATCTGGCTTGTTTGATAAAGCGGCATTGTCATTTTTTGGCTTTTGTAATTGCAATGCAAATGATGTACCACCATATATACCATATTGTCCACCGGTTTGAGCATCTTGTTTTCTTAACTGATTAATCTGTTCGTGATCTTCTAGGCCAAGATAAGTATTTGCAACTATACCGGTTTCTGTATTGATGTTTGGAACATAGAATTCATTGCGATCTTTATTCCATCTTAGTGTTGCGATGTTTGGTGAAACATAGTCGTTCTTTGTATATATTTCTTGTCCTGAACCAACTTTAGTTCCCGATTTTGTTGCAATTGATTGCACGCAACCTACTAGGCCGATAGAAATAATGATGAATATTAGAACAACCCTAATTCATTTTCAAACTTTTTTTCAGACAGCCTTTGGTTGCTTATCAATAGGAGATTGGTTAATCCGAAAAGAATCATAGTGCTTAGAACTACTTCTTTTTGCCATCGGTTATCCTTTCATAGATTTTGTGAATAGCTTTGTTTTTTTCCTCTCAATTGAGATGGAGAAAATTTTTTCTTGCTATTATAACGGTGTCGTAATTAATTTGACTTATGTCCATTTTTCTTAGAATCGATCTGATCTGATTGCGGTAGTGATTTCTTTCAACAGCATTAGCAAACTGCTTTGGAATTGAAATTCCGCATCTGAAAAATTGCGACTTAGTAAAATAAACAATTAAATTTCGTGAAATGACTTGATTATGTCCATTAAGAATTTTTTGAAATTCTCAATTTTTTTTAACAGTATTTTTTTTATTCATAATGCAAAATTATTAATTTAAAGTTAAAACAAAAAGCATCAAATTATTTTTCATCTGATACAGTTAATTTATGTCTTCCCTTTGCACGTCTTGCTGCAAGAACTTTACGGCCATTTTTTGTTTGCATTCTAGCCATAAAACCATGCACCTTAATATGTTTACGTTTTTTAGGTTGGTATGTTCTTTTCATTTTTCTCTCCTTTTCAAAAATATTTATTATGTAAAAATACTTATATTATTTTACCAAAAAAGCAAAAATCCCCCTTGCATTTTATTAATTATTAATTAATAATTTACTTTAGTATTATTTTATGTCTTTTAGCTAACCTCTAATAAAAGTTTTTAACAAACTACTCATTTAAGTATCTTTATTTGTTGATAATTTATTTTATTATTTTTTTCAACTTAATTTAAGAAAGAAAAATAATAATAGAACTGTTAATAAAATGTATGTAAATACATTATGTTTAATTAAAAAAAATAGTTTTGCATCAATTTAAAATATAATTTATATTTATATGAAATACCAAGAAGCTCAATTGAATCTAAATGTAGAGAATAAAATACTTCAAAATGAACTTAAAAATAACTCTAGCGATGAAATGGTTTATGAAACTTTTTTTTCTCGTCTTCAACTAATTAGTACCGATGAAAATAATGCTTATATTTTAGCACCGACATATATTATTGATTATGTTAAACAAACATATCTTCAAACTATTCAACGAGCAGTAATTAATACACTAGAAAAAAAATTAGTAGTTGTTTTGATTTCATCTATAAATGAAATAAAAAAGATCATTGATAATGAGGAAGCTCATAAGTTCATTAATTCTGAAAAGATAACTAATGTTAAAAATGATTTAACGTTTAGCAATTATTTTATTGGCAACTTTAACAAAATAACTTTTAAGGCGGTTAAACAAATTTGCAATGAATATAACGATAGTTTTAATCCCTTGTTCATTTATTCGAGTAGCGGGTTAGGCAAGACACATTTATTGCATGCTATTGGCAATGAATTTAAGAAGAAAAATAAAACATGTTTATACATCAATCCGGACAATCTAACCCGGAAGTTAGTGGAACAACTTAAATCAAGAAATCAAGAGCAAATTAATAAAATTGTTGACGAACTGACTTCTTATGATTGTTTAATGTTTGATGATGTCCAACAATACGGTAATAAAGAAAGTACCTTAAATGTTTTATTTAATATTATTAACACAATGAAGACACAAAAAAATCAAATTATTTTTTGTGCTGATAAGCAACCGAACCAACTTGGCGGCTTTGAGCAAAGATTCCTGACAAGATTTGAGGGTGGGCTAATAACTGAAATTAATGATTTAAGTGTTGAGGATGTTATTAGCATTTTAAAATTTAAACTTAAAGAGAATGATGTAAACCCTGATTTATGAGAAGAGGAATCATTTAGATATATAGCAAGAAACTTTTCTTCATCAATTAGAGCGCTTGAAGGAGCAATAAGTCGCATAAAATTATTTGCTGATGGTGATGATTTCTTTACATATGATTTAAGGACAATTCAAAATATATTTAAAAATGTGACAAAAGCTGCTGAAACAATAACCCCTGAAAAAATTATTGAAACAGTAAGTAAATACTATGGCATTGATAAAAAGAAAATATCTAGCCCAACAAGAGTTAAAGAAGTTGTAATGCCTCGAAAAATAGTTATTTATTTATTGAAACATAATTTTGATTTTACTTTGAAGGAAATAGGTAAGATTGTCGGGGATCAAGCACACTCTACTGTTATTGCTTCTTTGAACTGAGTTGATGCTAATTTACAAAGTAATTCTGCTATAAAAACTGCTATTGAAAAAATTCAAAATACATTAAAAAAAGTAATATAACAATTTAAGGAGTAAGATTTCATGGAATTAAAGATTAATAAACTTTTATTAGATGCTGCTATCGAAAGGGTGGCAAAAGCAATAGATGCCAATCCTTTTATGCCAGAATTAAAAGGCATATTACTTAGTGCTGAAGGAAATAAAATTACATTAATTGGATCAAACGGATCAATCAGCATTAAACACGACATAAATGTATCGCTTGATGCTGAAATTATTCTTCCTGGCAAAATTCTTGTTGATCTTTCATTATTTAGAAACATAGTCAAAAAATTAGATAACGATATTATTTTGAAATCAAAGGAAAATACTCTTGAATTAATCACTGAAAACGAACGTTTTTCAATAAATTTATATAATCTTTTTGAATATCCAGTTATTGATTTTTCTGTTTATGGTGACCAAGTCAAAATTAGTTGACAAAAACTTAAAAATATGGTAAAAAATGTTTCTGTTTCAGCTTCGACACTTGAAACAAATATTATTTTATGTTGTATCAATATATCTGCTCAAAATAACCAGTTTAAATTAGTTGCAACTGACAAATACCGTTATGCCGAAGAAATTGCTGAAATTGCTGATGATGTTAATTTTAATATATCAATACTTGCTAAGAATTTAAAGGATGTTTTGAATTTTGATTATAGTGGTGATGTTATTTTGAATATTTCAGATCAAAAAATATTATTTGAGTTAGACGGAACAGTGATCGAATCAAAAGTCGTTGACCAAGTTTATATTGACGTATCTAGAATTATTCCGAAATCATTTGCTTATGAATTGATTATTACTAAAAAGGAGTTAAATAGTTTATTAAACAAGGCATCGGTTATTATTTCAGAAAATTATAATAAGATTAGATTACATATTAATGACAATATTTTAACAATATCTTCCACACGTGATGAGATAGCTAATGCCGAGATTAAAACACAAAAATTTAGCTATAATGATAGTGAGCTTAAATTAGCGTTGAATTCAAAATTTTTAAAAGATGCTATTCAAAGTTTTGATGATGAGATAAAGTTATCATTCACTGCTGATAAGATGCGAATTGTTATAACATCACAATCAAATCCTAAACTTTATCATTTAATTACACCGCAAAGAGGTTTTTAATGAAAATTGAAATTTACGGAAGTGAAATTAAATTAGGTCAATTTCTCAAAAAAATAAACCTTTGTCGCACCGGAGGAATGGCTAAAATATTTTTGTCATTTCACAAGGTGAAAATAAACGATAGAATTCCTAAAGGCCGAAATGCTACTATTAGAGTAGGCGACACAGTTTGAATTGATGATCAAATCTATTTAATAAGAGAAGCGATTAATGAATAACATCCTAATAAGTATCCAAAATTAAAAACCAACGGAAGTTGGTTTTTAAAAATTTAATTAAATAATTTCTACTTATTTTCAGAAATATTTATGCATTTTGATTGTTGAAGATTTTTATTTTTGCGGCTTATGTATTTAATTCTATATACTGCCTTTCAAAAAGCACATAGGGCAATTGGAATAACAAATCCTAAAGCAAAAATTAATATATCTAAAACAATAATTATTCCTTTATTATTTCCTTTATAAAAGAAAGGATTTTTAAAATCTAGAAATGTATAAATAATAACACCATGATTTTCCTTAATTTTATTAAATGTTGCAAAGTACAAAATAAATGCAAACATGAAGTATCCAAACAAAATTAGCATTGCTGTTAAAATTGTTTTAAAAGTTATTTTTATTTGTTTTTTAATTAGAAATAAACCAATAAAACCAAGGGTAGGATTAATTGCATGAGTTGTTAGGGATTTGATTGCATTAACTCAATTTTCCCATGTTTCTCTTCGATATGAAATTAAGGTTCAATAAATTAAAAAAGTAACTGTAATTAATACAACAGAGATAAAAAACATTTGTTTTGCTTTTTCATTTTCTGGTTTTAGCGCCACTGAAATTAAGGTTGCAGCTAATAAAAAGTTTGATAAATAGGTAAAATAAAATAATGATGAAAAACGTTTAAAAACTAAATATAAAGTTGGTATTTCATTGTCAAAATTGTCCTTTTCTTTGTATGAAAGAATATTAAGGATCAAAAAACCCAGTGATGTTAATCCCACAAAAATGCCAAAAATTAAGTTAATAGTATTGTTTTTGCTAAGTTTATTTTTTGCTTCTAGCATATAATATACCTCCATAATTAACTGTGTAAAATTATAATAAAATAAAATTTTCATATTACTTAAAAAAATAATTATTAACTTTAAAGTGCTATTAAAGTAATATTGCAAAATAAGTGTCTCTAAAAATGGCAAAAACAGGTAATTTAGTTTATCTAATTTATTTTCTAAATGTGAATATGAACAAAAATTAAAAAAAAAATTAATTTAATATAAAATATTAAAGATACTGTTTTACAAAATTAAGGAGATAATAATGCCAGGAAGAGATCAATTAACAGGTCAAAAACCATTGAGTGGAAACAAGAGATCACATGCTTTGAATACCTCAAAAAGAACATTTGACCTTAACTTGCAAAAAGTAACTGTTTTAACTGAAAATGGCACAAAGAAAACTGTTAGAGTAACAGCCAAAAATGCTAGAACTTTAAAAAAATACGGTTTAGTAGCTTAATTCATATGTATAATAAGTTCTTGGAATTCCCAAGAATTTTTTATTATAAATTATTATATTATAAGGAAATAAAATGAAAAAAATTAGCCTATTTGTTGTTGCTGAAAAAGGTGAGATAGATATTTTAAATAATATTTTCTTTTTAGAAGATAATTTATTTGAAAATGAGAATACAAGCTTACATTTGTGCTTATCAAATTATTCAAAAAAAGAATTTGCATTATTGTATTGCGGTGTTGGTAAGGTTAATTCCTCATTTAGCTTAACACAAAGCATTGCTAAGTTAAAAGAAAAAGATTATCAGGTTGAAAAGATTGTTAACATTGGGCCGGCGGGTTGCATTTTAGATGTTAATGTTGGCGATGCTTTTATCATTGAAAATTCATATTATTTTGATGTTGATCTGACTAAATTACCGAATTACAAGCTAGGCCAATTACCTAATAATCAATACAAGTTTATGACAAATTCCATTTTATCTAAGGAAGTTAATAGCATTTTAGGTCTAAAAAACACTGATTTATTGTCGGCTGATAAGTTTTTTTCTAAAAATGATATTGAAAAAATTAAGGATAATTTTGAAAATATTGGGATCTTAGATATGGAGGCTTGTGCTTTAATACATTGCGCTAATTTATTAGGAATAAGAATTGCTGTTATAAAGGTAGTGTCAGACTTCTTGCATAAAAATGAAAATTTTTATATTACTAAAAAAAGTGTATGAAAAGAGAAAATATTTTTAATTTTTAAACAATTATTGGAGGAGTTATAAAATAAAATGAAATACGTAGACGTCCATACTCATCCTTTTAAGGAATATTATGATGAACCATATAGTGTTATTTTAGATTGAAAGAAGCAAGATATGGAAAAGCTTTTTATTGTAGGCACTTCGAAAAATGATTCAGTTGAAGTTATTAATTTATGCAAAAAAGATAAAGAATTTTTACACCCGATTATCGGGATTCATCCTACTGAAGCAGTTGGAAGTAGTGATGGCAATTTTATTGAGTCTATCATCAATGATGATGTTATTGCTATTGGTGAAATTGGACTTGATTATCATTATGATAATTCTCCAAGTAAAGAAATTCAGAAGGAAAGTTTTATTTCACAATTAAATGTAGCTAGAAAACATGGCATTTCTGCAATGCTTCATGTTCGTGAAGCCTTAGACGATGCTTTTGAAATAATTAAGAATTCTGAATTTAATGATATAAATATTATTTTTCATTCCTTTAGTGGGGATCTTGATTTTGTTAAGAAAACATTGCCTTATAAAAATATATATTATTCAATTTCTGGCGTAGTAACATTTAAAAATGCAAGAGCTTTACAAGAAGCTGTTATTAATATTCCTATTGATAGAATTTTGTGTGAAACAGATACACCATATTTAGCGCCAACACCGATGCGCGGTAAACCAAATATTAGTCCATATGTCAAATATACATACCAATTTATTGCCAATCTTAAGGGCATAGATGAGGAGTTACTTGTAAAGCAGGTAAGACTAAACATTAGAAAGGTTTTTGGTATATAGAAAATGCAAATAAGGGCTAAAAAAAGTTTTGGGCAAAATTTTTTAATTAATAAAAAAATTCAACAAAAAATCGTTGAATCAGCTGACGTGGAAAATGAAAACGTTATTGAAATTGGGCCCGGTTTGGGGGCGATTACAAACTTGTTGATTGATAAGGTAAAAAGTCTTGAAGCATATGAATTAGATAAAGATTTATATGATATATGAATTAACAAGGAAGTACCAAAAAATATTAAGTTTTTAAATAAAGATTTTTTAGATGCTGATTTGGTCTCAAAATTTAAAAAAGTCGTTGTCGGTAATATTCCTTATAATATTACATCTCCCATTATATTTAAATTAATTGATAATTATAAATATGTTAAACATGCTGTTATAATGGTGCAAAAAGAAGTGGGGGATAGATTAATTGCAAAGCCTAATTCAAAAACTTATTCTAAATTAAGCGTTGCGCTTCAAAGTATTGCTAATGTTTCAAAGGTTATTGTTGCAAAATCTTCTGATTTTAATCCCAGTCCAAAAGTTGATTCGATGGTTGTAAGAATTGATTTTGCTGATAATATAGATTTTGAATTATCGCCCTTTTTAGATTTTTTAAAATTATGTTTTCAATTCAAGAGAAAAACATTAGTTAATAATTTGATATTAAAATATAATAAAATCACTGTTTTATTAATATTAAAGAGATTGAATATTCATCCAATGTCTAGACCTGAAAATATTGGTGTAAATGACTATAAAAAGCTCTTTTTTGAGTTTTTAAATTGTTTTTAATCAAAGTTATTAATAAAAAAAATATATGCTTTATAATTAAATTATATTTCATAAAAAAAATATATTAGCATGCAACCCACAAGCATGCTTTTATTTTTTATTTTAATACATTTTGATCACTTTATTTAATATAAAGAAGTACCTATTAAACATATAAATTATGTTTTGATATATATGTAGCAATAATTTTTATTGCTTTATTTTATATTTAAAACATTAAGAAACTGGGTTTGAACCCAGTTTAGTGTTTTAAAATCTTAACGATAAGCAGCTTAGTCCGCCATCTAATTTTTTATATTCAGATGTATCACAAGTAATAACCCTGTAAATTCCTAAATCTTGAATTGCTTTTAGAGTATGTGGATATCCTTCTGGTACAATCACTGTCTCATTAACTCAAATGCAATTAGCAGCATATGCTTCGCTTTTATCAACAATAATTTGATTAAATTCTTTAAATGTTGGGTAGTGTATAAATTCCCCAGAAATTAACAGATTATTATGTTCTAGATAATTAACGCCAGTCTTTAGATGTAGCATTTCTGTCATAGGAACTGGAATGCATTTTTTTCCTACACTAGCTAAAATATTATGAAATTGTCGAATGCCTTCGCGGTTTGTTCTATCAGACATACCAACGTAATAAGTATCCTTAACCATCATAACATCACCACCGTCGAGCGTTCCAGGGGCTTCGATTTTAAAAATGTGGTCTTTGTCAAAGAATTTTTCTAGATATGTCAGCATTTCATGTTTTTCGCCATTACGTGATGCTGCACCAGGATTAGATAATATTGCAATTTCTCCTGTAACAATTACAGCTGTATCTTCAACAAAGCATGAGTCAGGAAAATCTTCATTTTTTGGACAAATGGTAACATTTACGCCGCAGCTTTTTAAAGCATCAATATATTTTTCGTGTTGAATTAGAGCTAGACTATAAATTGGCTTCCCTAATTCAGGAGCCGATGTTATTCCCATTGTCATTGAAGAAGCTGGTGTCTTAACTATAACATTTTTAAATTTATCTTTCATTTGATCTTTCATTTTTAAGTACTCCTAAAATTAAGTAGTTGTGAATTAATTGTATTTTATTCACAATTTAATTTTATCTAATGAAATAAATAAAAAAACGCATTCGCGTTTTTTTGGTCATTTTATTGAAATGGCGCGCCCGGCAGGAGTCGAACCCGCAACCTCTTGGGCCGTAACCAAACACTCTATCCAATTGAGCTACGGGCGCATTAAATGGAGCCACCAACCGGATTCGAACCGGTAATCAAGGTGTTGCAGACCTATGCCTTGGCCATTTGGCTATGGTGGCAACACTATATATTGCTTTATAATTATAAACTTTTTATTATTTTTTTTAACAATATTTGTAAATTCATTAATTAGCATGAAAAATGAGCCACCGATATTTTGAATTTGTTTAATTATACATTTTGCATAATTTCTAATAAAAAAATAGCTCTACTTTAGGAATAGAATAATTTATTATAAAATTACAATTTTATTTATATCTCTTCTTATTTTTTTATAAATCTTCATTAATTGATCGCATTAAATCTATTTCTCTTTG